>DQUX01000004.1 GCA_015662065.1 Anaerolineales bacterium
CCCCCCCGGAGGTCCAGGCGGTGGAGGCCCGTCTGCGAGAGGCCCTCGGCACCCGCGTGCGCCTGGCTCCGGGGAAGAAAGGCGGCCGGCTGATCATCTACTACTACTCGGAGGAAGAACTCCAGAGCATCTACGAGCGCATCCTGGGAATATGAACTTCGAACTCTGAACAACACAAGAGGTGAAACGTGCACTCGAATATTGAACCCTTTGCCATCGTGCGGGAGAAACTGGACCAGGCCGTGGGGGTGTTGCAGGAAGAGGGCTTGGACCTCTGGATCACGTTTGTGCGGGAGACGACCCAGGTCAAGGACCCCTGCGTGGACCTGATCGTCGGCTTCGACCTGACCTGGCACTCGGCGAGGAAGTGCAACGAGCCTGGAAGGCGGCACGGGCGGCGCTGGAGGCGGGCCGGGCGGCCCTCAAGCCAGGGGTCCAGGGATGGGAGGTGGACGCCACCGCCCGCCAAGCCCTGGTCGAGGCCAGATACCCCGAGTTTATGCACGCCTTCGGCCACCACATCGGCCGGAATGCCCACGACGGCGCGACGGTCCTGGGCCCCAAGTGGGAGCGGTACGGCAAGACCGTCGAGGGCGCCGTCGAGGTGGGCAACGTCTTCGCCATCGAGCTGGGGGTGCATGTCCCCGGCTACGGCTACATCGGGTGCGAAGAGGACGTCCTGGTCGCCCCAGACGGCGCTGAGTATCTCAGCGAGGTCCAGGAAGAGATCTGGTGCATCCACAAGCAAGTGTAAACTCGGAACCTGCCCGTGCCGATCCTGACAGGAGGAGGAGATTGTGAAACGGCTTGGTGTCATAGGGTTCCTGACCGTCGCCGGGCTTCTGCTGGCCGCCTGCACGCCCACCGCCGAGGTTCAGACGGTAGAGGTGCCCGGCCCCACCCAGGTGGTCACGGCGACCCCCACCCCGACGGAGACTCCCGCTCCCCCAGCGCTGGTCATCTGCCAGGATGCGGAGCCGGAGACCCTCTACCTCTACGGCGGATCGCCCGCCGCCCGTCACGTCCTGGAGGCTATCTACGACGGCCCCATCGACCACCGCTCCCACGGCTTCCAGCCGGTCATCCTGGAGAAACTGCCCAGCCTGGAGGAGGGGGATGCCTATTTCGATACCGTCACCGTTCAAGCGGGGGACCGCGTCGTGGATGTCACGGGGTGGCCGGTAGAACTGGAAGAGGGGGTCCAGGTCTTCCCCCACCACACCTGCCTAGACGGGACCAACCCGGACTGCGTGGCGACCTTCGACGGAACCCCCTTGGAGATGGAGCAGATGGTCGTCTCGTGGCAGTTGCTGGAAGGGATCGCCTGGTCGGACGGGGAACCGATCACCGCCGACGACTCCGTCTACAGCTATGAACTGGCCTGCGATCCGGACACCCCCTCTTCCAAGTACCTGTGCGAACGGACCGCCTCCTACATCGCTGCCGGGGAGCGCACGACGGTCTGGACGGGGCTGCCGGGGTATGTGGATGATCTCTACTTCTTGAATTTCTTCAGCCCTCTACCCCGCCACCTGTGGCAGAGGCAGCATCACTACACCGCCGCCGACCTGCTGGGTCAGCCCGAGAGCAGCCAGGAACCCATCGGATGGGGCCCCTTCGTCATCCGCGAGTGGGTCCAGGGGGACCACATCACGCTGGAGCGCAACCTCGCCTACTTCCGCGCCGGGGAGGGGCTACCCCGGGTCGAACAGGTGATCTTCCGCTTCGCCCAGGATGCCAATGAGTTGGTCGCTATGCTCCTGGCCGGCCGGTGCGACATCGGCCTGCTGGAGAGGGAGCCCGGCCCCCTGATGCCGCTCCTGGTGGCCGCGCAGGAGCAGGGGCTGCTCAACCTAGTCGTCTCCTCCAGCGACACGTGGGAGCATCTGGAGTTCGGCATCAACCCGGCACGCACCTACGATCGCCCCGACTTCTTTGAAGATGTACGAGTGCGACAGGCCATCGCCCACTGCGTTGACCGACAGGTGATGATAGACGAGGTGACCTTCGGGCTGGGCCAGGTGGCCGATACCTACATCCCACCGGAGCATCCCCTCTACGCCGGGGACCGGCTGACCCGCTGGCCATACGACCCCGAGGCCGGGCAGGCACTGCTGGCGGAGGTGGGCTGGGTGGACGAGGACGGGGACGGGGTGGTGGAGGCCCACGGCGTGGACGGGGTGCGCACCGGCACTCCCTTCCGCGTCAGCCTGATGACCGTGCAGGGAGACACCCGACAGGAGGCGATCGCCCGCATCATCCGCTCCAACCTGGCCGACTGCGGCATCCATCTGGAGCTGACCTCCGCCCCGGTCTGGGATTTCTTCGCCGACGGCCCCACCGGCCCCCTCTTCGGCCGGCAGTTCGACCTGGCGGTCTTCGCCTGGTACAACGACGTGGAACCTCCCTGTGGCCTCTACCTCACCGAGCAGATCCCGGACCGGGAGGACTGGGGGCTGCCTAACAGCTCCGGCTTCTCCAACGAGGCGTACGACACCGCCTGCCGGGCAGCGCTGGCAGCGTTGCCGGGCACCCACGAGTACGAGCGGTCCCACGCCGAGGCCCAGCAGATCTTCTCCGAACAACTGCCCGCCCTCCCCCTCTTCTGGCAAATCCGCGTGGCCGCGGTCCGCCCCGGGGTGGTGAATTTCTTCCTCGACCCCTCCGAGGAGAGCGAGCTATGGGGAATCGAGGAGATCGGCATGGAACGCTAGACCGCAGATTTCCCCAGCCCGGCGCTAAACCGCCGGGCTCAAAACAGAAATGGCTCCATCACTCGGGGAGGATGACGGTGCCCACCACCCCGACGTGGGCAAAGGAACCGGAGTACTTAGCCCAGAGATCCAGGGATTGGAACCCCACAACGCGGCCGTCCACCTCGGCCAGGAAGATCGCCTCGCGGTCGGAGAGAGAGGCGATGTATTCCCGTTCCTGCTGGGGGGTGAAGGGACGGTCCACAGCGGTGTAGACCCGCTCTGCGCAGACCACCTCCCAGATGGCGGAGAGGTCCTCGGCGTCGTCGGGCGTGGCACGGCGGATGGCGACCCGCATCGGCACCTCCTCTGGTGAACGTCGAGGATACCAGAGAGGGCGACCCCCTTGGGTCGCCCTTGGATGGCGGAGAGGGTGGGATTCGAACCCACGGAGCCTTGCGGCTCACGCGCTCTCCAGGCGCGCGCGTTAGGCCAGACTACGCTACCTCTCCAGGCCCACTGCGGCGTAGATTATACCATCCTGCGAGCGCTTTGGCAAGAGCACACGCTTGATAATAGGGCAATTGCATAGAGAGGAGCCCGCGAATCCCTATTCGCGGGCGCGCCGGAATGGGTAGTCTCCCGGTAAAGTGTTGTTGTGCGCAAGCCCGCCCGGACGTGAACGTCCGGGCTCACAAACCAAGCCCTGCGGGCTGAAAGCCGGCC
>DQUX01000422.1 GCA_015662065.1 Anaerolineales bacterium
CCACCACACCCCCCGGCCGGGTCCGCCTCCCCGCCGTCGCCGGCTCCTGGTACCCCGACGATCCCACCGGGCTGGCTCAGATGATCGACGGGATGCTGGCGGCGGTAGAGCCGGTGGACGGCGCGCCGGTCGCCCTCATCGTCCCCCACGCTGGCTACATCTACTCCGGCCCGGTGGCGGCGGCGGGCTTTGCCCAGCTCGCGCAGGGGGAGTACGACGTGGCGGTCATCATCGCCTCCGACCACCAGCCCCCTCTCTCGGACCCCATCTCCGTCTGGGCCGAGGGGGGCTGGGAGACCCCGCTGGGGGTGGTGCCGGTGGACGTGGAGTTGGCCCGGGCGCTGCTGGAGGCTGACCACCGCATCACCTTCGATCCCGCCGCCCACGAGCGTGAGCACCCCGTCGAGATCGAGCTCCCCTTCCTCCAGCGGGTCTGCCCCGATTGCGCCATTGTGCCGATCCTGATGGGGGCCGATGACGAGGAGGCGGTGCAGGCCCTGCGCGACGCGCTGCTCTCGGCCCTGCCGGGCCGCCGGGCGGTGGTGATCGCGTCCTCCGATCTCTCCCACTACCCCTCCCGGGAGGACGCGGTGCGGGTGGATTCGGCCACGCTGGCGGCGATCGAGACCTTCGACCCGGCTGCCGTGCGGGCCGCTATCGCCAGCTCGATTCAGGCCGGGGTGCCCAACCTGGTCACCTGCGCCTGCGGGGAGGGGCCGATCCTGGTGACGATGCACGTGGCGGCCGGCCTGGGGGCGGATACGGTCACCGTCCTGCGCTATGCCAACTCCGCCGATTCCCCCTACGGTAACGAGGACCAGGTGGTGGGGTACGGGGCGGTGATGTTCTGGCGCTACGAGCCCCCCGACCTCACGCAGGAGCGGCAGGAGGCGCTACTGGCCCTGGCCCGCTCCACCCTGGAGACCTACCTGGAGACGGGCGCGATCCCTCCATACAAGACCGACGACCCGGTGCTGGCCCGACGGGCAGGGGTGTTCATCACGCTGAGGGAGGGGCGCAATCCGATTGCGCCCCTACGCGGCTGCATTGGCCACACCCGGGCCGACCTGCCCCTCTACCGGGCGGTGCAGGAGATGGCGGTGGCGGCGGCCATCCAGGACCCCCGCTTCCCTCCGATGACATCAGAGGAACTGGGCGACGTCACCATCGAGGTATCCGTCCTCTCTCCCTTCCGCCGAGTGACGGATATCTCCCAGATCGAGGTGGGCACCCACGGGCTGATGATCTTTAAGGGGGGCCACCAGGGGCTGCTCCTGCCCCAGGTGCCGGTGGAGGAGGGGTGGGATCGGGAGGCCTTTCTGGAGGGGCTTTGCCAGAAGGCCGGCCTCGCTCCAGGTTGCTGGCAGGAGGGGGCCAGCCTGTACGCCTTCACAGCGATTGTGTTTGGGAAGGAGTAGACCGCACTTCACCCCCTCCTCCTGACCCTTTCCCTCTCCCACATCCTGAGCGGAGCGGAGCGAAGTCGAAGGGGGGGAGAGGGAGGGAGGGGAGGCGGGGGCAGGGGTGAGGTCAGGAGAAATGGCTATGAAGCGACGGGATCTGGACTACGTCCTCATCGCTGCGCTGTTTGTTACCGGCCTCTACACCGTCCTCAGCGGCCTGCTGGCCGACCTCTTCGGATTCCCTCAGTTCTTCCTTCACCGCTACTCCGGATATGCCTGCGCTACGCTGGTCCTTGTGCACCTGACTCTCAACTGGGGCCGAATCCGGGCCTACCTGCGCCGGCGGCCAGCCCGGCCGGGATGGCGGGAGCGGGAGGCGCCGGTGCCGCGGGAGCGAGTGCCGCCCGTAGGTCGAAGGGGGTTCCTGATCGGTGCCCTATCGGGGCTGGGCGG
>DQUX01000238.1 GCA_015662065.1 Anaerolineales bacterium
AAAAGGGACCAGGAGATTGTACAAAGGGAGAAAGCAAGATGACCTCCTACCTGACCCATCTGGAGTGTGCCCTCTGCGGCAAGACCTACGAGGCCGATAGGTTGCAGAGAATGTGTGCCGACTGCGCCCGCCCTCTGCTGGCCCGCTACGACCTGTCGGCGGTCCGTTCCCTGGGCCGGGGGGCGGCGGTCACCTCCGAACCGACGATGTGGCGGTACCGCGCGCTGCTGCCGGTGCGGGATCGGGAGGCGGAGGTCGGCCTGGGGGAGGGGTTCACTCCCCTACTCCACGCCCGACGGCTGGGGGCGGAGTTGGGGCTTTCCCACCTGTACATCAAAGATGAGAGCCTCAACCCCACCGGCTCCTTCAAGGCGCGGGGGCTGGCGGTGGCCATCTCCCGTGCCTGCGAACTGGGCGTTCGGGAGGTGGTCATCCCCTCGGCGGGCAACGCCGCCGGGGCGATGGCCGCCTACGCCGCCCGGGCGGGGCTCCGCGCCCACGTCTATATGCCCACCGATGCTCCCGCCCCCTTTCGCCTGGAGTGTGAAGCCCTGGGAGCCGAGGTCACGCTGGTGGAGGGGCTGATTACCGACTGCGGGCGGGAAGCCCGGCAGGCCGCCGAGGCCCACGGCTGGTTCGACCTCTCCACCCTCAAGGAGCCCTACCGGCTGGAGGGTAAGAAGACGATGGGGTATGAACTGGCCGAGCAGTTCGGCTGGGGGCTGCCGGACGTGATCATCTACCCCACCGGCGGGGGCACCGGTATCATCGGGATGTGGAAGGCGTTTGGGGAGCTGGGAGAGCTGGGGTGGATCGGCGACCGTCGCCCGCGGATGGTGACGGTGCAGAGCGCGGGCTGCGCGCCCATCGTCCGGGCCTTCCACGCCCGGGGGGCCTTTGCCGCGCCGTGGGAGGGGGCCGAGACGGTGGCCGCCGGGCTGCGGGTGCCGTCGGCGGTGGGCGATTTCCTGATCCTGCGGACTCTGCGGGAGAGCGACGGCACGGCCGTCGCCGTATCCGACGAGGCGTTGGTGGAGGCACAGCTACGCATCGCCCGGCTGGAGGGGGTCTTCGCCTGCCCCGAGGGCGGAGCTACGTTGGCTGCGCTGGAGGTGCTGCTGGCGCAGGGGTGGATCTCGCCTGAGGAACGGATCGTGCTCTTCAACACAGGGACGGGGCTGAAGTATCCCGGCGTGGGACGTGAAACGTAGAACCTGAAGTCTGGGTGGTTTTCCCCTAGAGTGCTGTTGGCGAATGGCGGCTGAGTTCACCGCAAGGACGCAGAGAACGCAAAGGAATTAAAAGGAATCGAAGGAAGCTTCGCGCCCTTTGCGCTCTTTGCGGTTCGATACGAGCCGCAGGCGATCAGCAACACCGGAGAGGGAGACCACCGAAGTTTGGTGATTCTTGAAAACGCACGGGAAGTTAGCACGAAAGTCCAGGCAAAACGTGAGACGTGGGGACGTGTCGCTGCGCCCCCACGTCCCACGTTCCACCATCTAGCTAGAACAGCGGGAACTCCCGCCCGAGGATCCGCTCCCGGACCTGGTGGACCTGCGCCAGGTGCTCGTCCAGGACCGCCTGGACGTCGGCCCGGACGCTGGGGGTGAGGGAGCCGGAGGCGGGGCGGACAGTGGCGGTCGCTACCAGCGGCTGGTCGAGGGGGGCGCCGATCTGGGAGAGCAGGTAGACGGTGGCCTCCTTCACCGTGGGTATCCGTTCGACGATGTCCTGCGCCGCCAGCATGGCCAGGACGTTGTAGACCTTTCCCACGTGGGAGATAGGGTTCTTGCCGCAGGCCGCCTCCAGGCTGGTGGCCCGGAAGGGGGCGATGAGCCCGTTGACCCGGTTGCCCCGGCCCACCGCTCCGTCGTCCCCCATCTCGGCCGAGGTCCCCGTGAGCGTCAGGTAGACCGCGCCGGAGCCCACATCGTCGGCCGTGTTGACCATCACCGTGACCTGGCGACCGTCAAACTCCTGGGCGAAGGTCTGGATGGCATCCTGGGCCGCCCGCCTCGCCTCGAGATATTCCGCCGTGTCCCCAATCTGCTCGGCCAGGAAGGGGAGGGCGATGGTGAGGACCATCTCGTCGCCCCGCCGCGCTCCCATCACCTTCACGTCCTCGCCGATGGGGAACTGGTCGATCAGTTGGAAGTTGATGTAGCGGGAGGTCTCGTACACCGCCCGCTCCAGGCCCGAGCGGGGCCAGTGGCTGACGCCGAAGCTGGTGTCGTTGGCGGTCACGTTATCCACCACGTAGGCCAGCTCCTCCGCCCCCCGTCCCACGAAGGAGTCGATCACCATGTGCCGGTCGGGGTCCAGGTGGCGCATTGTCTCCCGGACGTGCCTTCGGGCGGCCTCGATGGCAATGGCGTCCAGCGGGACCTTGCGGCCCTGGTAGGTGGGAGTGCCCCGTCCGGCGATCTGGATGCGGATGGGGCGGATCAGATGACCGCCGCCGTAGCCGATCTCCACCTCTCCAGCGACCAACTGGACCTTGTCGAAGTTGTGATGCAGGAGGGTGCCCAGGTTCTCTCGGCACCAGCGGGAGTACTCCACGGAGATCCGTTCGGCGATCCCGTCGCAGAGGCTATCCGGGTGGCCGATCCCTTTCCGCTCGACGATCTCGACCGGCAGGTCCTCTATGTACTGGCCGGTGGCCTCAGCCACAACGATGTTCCGCTTTGTCACTTCGTTTCTCCTTTCCCCCGGCCGTCCACCCTGGGGGCAAGAAACGACCCGCCTCACCGAGGGCTGGGGCGTTCCCACCTGTGGGAGGCGGGCAAAAAAAGCCCCCTCCTGGAGGACAGAAGGGGCACGATGGACGCGCCACCTCTTATCTTCCAGAACCGACGTTCTGCCGGAATTGGCACCGTGACTTGTGGCTGGTTGCTCGATGCTTGATCAACCAGCTCTCAGTCCGGTTGCCGAGGCTTCACAGGGCCGGTCCCTCCGCCTCTCTGGATAAGAGTGCTGCCGGGGTTATGAACTTGTGGGCCAGATGATACCACAAAGGGGAAATTTGTCAAGGGCAACCTTCTCTATTTCAGCAATCCCCTCTCCCGATACCAGGTGTAGGCCTCCTCCACGGCGGTCCGGAAGGTGGTCTGAGGGTAGCCCAGCTCCCGCACCGCTTTGCCGCTATCGCAGTAGATCTGCCGGGCGCTGAGCCAGACCTGCTCGGCCGAGAAGGGAAGGTGGAGCGACCGTCCGGCGATCCCGGCTGCGACGGCCAGCGGCCCCATCAGGAAGTGGGGGAGGGTGATGAGTGGACGGCGACCGCCCACCACCTCGGCCACGATCTCCACCGTCTCCCGGTGGGTGAGGTTCTCGCCGCCCAGAAGGTACCGTTCCCCCGTCCGGCCCCGCTCTGCCGCCAGCACGTGGCCCAGCCCGACGTCGGTGGCGGCGGCCCAGCAGCCCCCCCCGGGGGGGGCGAACCATCCGGTCCCCCGCTGTACCTCCCGCAGAAGGCTCCCGCCGATCCAGTGGACGTCGCGGGGGCCGATCACCGCCGCCGGGTTGACGATGACCCCGTCCAACCCCTGCGCGATTGCCTCCCGCACTACCCCCTCCGCCAGATGCTTGGAGTGGCCGTAGGGGAAGCGGCGGGGCGGCAGGTTGAAGGTGGCCTCCTCGTCCAGCAGCCGGCCTTCGGGGGGTACCCCCAGCGCCCCGATGGAACTGGTGTAGACCAGCCGTTGGACCTCCGCCGCGAGGGCCGCCGCCACCAGGTTCCGCGTCCCCTCCACGTTGACCCGGTAGATGGTCTCGGGGGGCGTCCGCCAGTAGTCGGAGACGGCGGCGACGTGGAAGACCAGGTCGCACTCCTCCATCGCCCGCACCAGCGACGGGGGGTCGAGCAGGTCCCCCACGACCCGTTCCACCCCCAGGCCCTCCAGCGCGGTCAGATCGGAGGTGGGCCGGTGCATCGCCCGGACCTCGTACCCCCGCTCCATCAGGGCGGCCACGACGTTGGCCCCCACGCAGCCGGTCGCTCCGGTGACCAGCGCTCTCACCGGGCCCTCCCCCTCAGCAGACCACCCGGAGGCGGCCCGGGAGAAGCTCGAGCTCCAACCGCTGGGCGTCCAGGCAGAGGGTCTCGCCGTCGGCGTGGACGACCTGGGTGCCCTCTTTTACGGTCACCCGGACCCGGCGGGAGTGGGCCATCGTGATGCGGGGTTGGCCGACCTGGGTGCCGCGCATGAAGCGAGGGACGAAGGAGAGCATCTGGAGCTGGTTCATCTTGGAGGCGATGCACAGGTCGAATAGGCCGTCGTCGGGAGCGGAATCGGGGGCCATCAGGAAGCCGCCGCCCATCCGCCGCCCGTTCATGATGGAGATCATCAGTGTGGGCTGCTCGATGGTCCGGTCGTCCAGCTCGATGCGGGTGAGGGGGGCGCGGTAGTAGAAAAGGAGGGTGCGCAGAACCGCCGCTAGGTAGACGGCGAAGCCCCGCAGGCGGGTGAGGCGGGCGGCCTGCACGTTGACCACGGCATCGAAGCCGATGCCGATGCCGTTGCCGAAGTAGCGGAAGCCCCTGGCGTGGCCCACGTCTATGGTTCGGGTGTGACCGCGGGCCAGCGCGGCGCAGCCCGCCCCCAGGTCCAGGGGGGCCCCCACGCCATAGGCGAAGTCGTTGCCGGTGCCCACGCAGAGCACCCCCAGCGCGGCGTCTCCCTCCCCCGCCTCCTGGGCCTGCATCAGCCCGTTGAGCGCCTCGTTGGAGGTGCCGTCTCCCCCCAGGGCGACGACGACCTGGTAGCCGCTGGCGGCGGCCTGCCGGGCCAGTTCTGCCGCATGCCACGGTCGCTCGGTGGTGACCAGATCGAACGAGAGGCCGTGACCCAGGAGGGCCTCCTTCACGCGGGGGATCACCCGCGCGGCCGCCCCCCGGCCGGCGACCGGATTGACGATGATGAGATGAGTGGGCACCGTTTTCCTCCCTCAGTGTCTTCTAGGTCTCCGTGGTGTTCCATTGTGGACCATTGTATCATCGCGCGGGTCGGGGGGCAAGCCACTGGCGGTCCCTCTCCGCTCCCACCGCCCGCGCTACATCGCCGACCTCAAAACTGAACCCCGCCTCGCGGGCTCCCTACGGCCTCCGTAAGGAGGGGTTGGCCTTCAGCCGGACGGTTTAGCGTCTGGCTTACCTCATGCCCTGAGGGGGGCTGTGACCCCCGACTTGGGCTGAGAACGGTGGCTTTCGGCCGGAGACGCGGGTCACAGACCCGCTTGGAGCCTTGGGGGAGAGCCAAGTTTACCTCCAAACAAAACCACCCCCGCATTCGCAGTTGCTATATGGGGAGGTAGGGGGTATAATAGATGATGGAGGTCCAAGATCCAGATGTCCGGTCGGCGACCTGGTACATATCGGAGGGTGGTTTACCTGCTGCTGGCCGTGCTCGCTGGCCTCATCGTCTCCTGCCAGCGCTCCCCCACAACGACGGAGTCCTTCGCGCCGCCCTACCTGCGCCTGCATCCCTGCGGTGGAAGGCCGCTGTGGCAGCAGCCCGGCACCTCCGACTGGGTGGAGATGGAAGGGGAGATCACCGTCGAGGATGCTGTCTGGGTCGGCGCCGAGGCCACCGAAGGGGGCCGCCTCTGCCTGGGGGATGAAAGCACCATCGACCTGATGCCGGGGGCGCGGGTGGAACTGCGGAACCCGCACATCTTTCCCCGCCTCCAGGTGACGTTGGAGGAGGGCGCCCTCCTGTTCGAGGCCCAGAGGCCCGCGTATGAGTTCCTCCTGCCGGTCTGCACGGTCACGCTCCTGGGCGCTCCCACGAGGCTGAAGATCGAGATCGGTGGGGAAACGACCCGTCTGGTGGTCGAAGAGGGGGGCGTGAACTGCGCACTGGAGGCGGAGACGCTGACCATCTTCGCCTGTTGGGAGATGGTGGCGAGATCGGCGGAGGACATAACGGTGAGCGAGTTCTGCTCCGCCATCGCCACGGCCACCGCCTCCGCTATGGCCCCCACGGCGACAAACACCTTCACCCCCTTCCCCACCTACACGCCCACCCGCGTGATCCTGTTGCCGACCTCCACCCCGACCTCCCCACCGCCGACC
>DQUX01000133.1 GCA_015662065.1 Anaerolineales bacterium
CCCCTTCTTGACGATGGCCAGGCCAACGCCGGTGCCAGGGTAGGTATCGACCCCGTGCAGCCGCTCGAAGACGCGGAAGATACGGTCCTGGTCCGCGGGAGGGATGCCGATGCCGTTATCCTCCACCCAGAGACGGACCCTCCCACCCCGCTCCTCGGCCCACACCCGCACCCGGGGCCGTACCCCCTCGGCGATGAACTTGATCCCGTTGGAGAGGAGGTTCTCCACCACCTGGACCAGGACCGAGCGGTGGGCGACGACCTCCGGCAACGGCCCCTCCACCACAACCTGGGCCCCTGTCCGCTGGATCTCGGCCTCTAGTTGCGCTAGCACCTCCCGCACGACCTGCCCCAGGCTCACCCGCCTCAAACGGATCTCCAACCGCCCCACCCGGCTGTAGGCCAGGAGGTCCTGGATCAACCGGTCCATCCGCCGCGCCGCTCGGACGATGCGGTGGGCGTAGTCCTGCCCCCGGGGGCCCAGTCGATCGGCGCAGTCCTCCAGGAGCGCCCGGGCGAAGCCCTGGATGGCCCGTAGGGGCGCCCGCAGGTCGTGGGAGACGGAGTAGGCGAAGGCCTTCAGTTCCTCGTTGGCCTCCTCCAGCCGCGCGGCCGTGGTCTCCAATCGCCGGTTCGCCACCTGCAGGTCCTCCAGGAGGCCGGTCAAGGTGGTGTTGAGCCGCTCCACCTCGGCCATCCGCTGCTCCAGCGCCTGGTATCGCCAGATGTTCCCCAGGACAGGGGCCAGGTAACTGGCGGCCGTGCTCACCAGCCGCTGCTCCTCCGCCAGTCGATCGGGCGGACAGCGGCTGAGCAGGCAGAGCGTGCCGAAAAGCTGCTGCTCGACAGAGATGGGAATGACGTAGCGGCAGGGGTCCCTCTCCGACGGCACGGCGACCCCTTGCTCCCCCAGCCATCGCCACGGGTCCAGCCCCAGCGGCAGGCGCGAGTCGGCGGGCAGATCGAAGCCGTGAACCTGGACCAACCACAGCTCCCGCCGGGATCGCTCGGCGATGAAGAGCGCCGCCAGCCTCGGCTCCACCGCCTCCACCAGCCAACCCATAAAGGCGGCCGTCTCCCGGGTCAGGTCCAGCGTCGCACCGACGACCAGGCCGAGTTGATATAACTGTTCCAGCCGCCGGTCCCCCTCCATACCGCCCGCCCTTTCACGAACCACACGCCACGACCTCACGTCTCCAGGACGGAGAAAGCACCCGATATAGGTCCCCCAACTCGGGGCCCCGTCTCCTCGGTGATGAGGTATTCCCGGACCTCGTTGCTGTGACTGCTGCCCCGGGCGCTGAGGACGGTGATGGCGCGGCGGATCTCAGACTCCGCCGGCACGTACCGGATCAGGATCACGTTGTCGGCGATGTGGGATACCCCGCGCCCGGTGAGAGTCAGCCCGCTGCCGAACATCTGGCCGACCTCGTAGGTCAGCAGGGCGGTGATCCCTCGGTTCTTGAACCACTGGACGAGGGAGTAGACGTAGTTGAAGAAACGGTCCCCATCCCACCGGGCGCCGGCCTCGAAGTCACCGATGCTATCTATCACTACCCGGCGGGCCCCGACCCGCTCCACCACCTCGACGATCTGGAGCATATGCTCGTCCACATCCAGCTCCACCGGCGAGGTGTAGAACATATCCACCAGCCCCTGCTCCTGCAGCGTTTCCACGTCGAAGCCGAAGTTGCGGGCGATCTGGGCCAGTTGGTTGGGATCCTCCTGGAAGGAGATGTGCGTCCCTGGCTCGCCTCGACGGGCGCCGTTTAGCAGGAAGTGCAAGCTCGTCACCGTCTTACCCGCGCCGGGGTCGCCCGCCACCAGCGCGGTCGTGCCCCGCAGCAGCCCCCCGTGCAGGAGCTCATCCAGCCCGGCGATGCCCGTCGGCACCCGCTCCCGGCTGGCGGTGTAGACGGCCGGAGCGGGGGGGGTGACGAACCGGGGGAAGATGGTGATGCCATCGGAGGTGATGCGGAAGGTATGCTTGCCGGAGAGGTAGTCGCTACCGCGCAGCTTGCGCACCCGCAGGCAGCGGTAGTCCCGCAGGCCGACGGGCCGGTTGGAGAGCTCAATGATGCCATCGACGATAGCCATCTCCGGGACGGTGACCATCTCGTCCGCCCCATACTCCCCCACCAGGAGGGTGGTGCACGGCATCGTCGCCAGAGTGGCGGCGAGCCGGTATAAGGCACGCCGCAACTCCGCCTCGGACTCGCTCACATCATGGATCGCCTTGAAACTGTCCACGACCAGAAGGCTGGGCTGATGCTTCAGCACCAGTTCGGCCACCCGGTCCAGCCCCTTCTCGCCGTTTCCCTTCAACAACATCGGGCCGATGTCCTCGTAGACCACTGCGGTCCCCACCTTATCCAGGTCGAAGAAGGAAAACCCCTGGGCGAAGCGGATGAGGCGGGCCATCGGCTCAGAGACAGTGGTGATGACGAGGGCCTTATCCTGAGGCGTGGCGTTGCCGTAGACGATCTGGCTGACCAGGATCGTCTTGCCACTGCCCGGCACGCCACTGATGAGCAAAGTGCTGTTCCGCGGAAGTCCGCCGTTCAGGATGCCGTCCAGGTGGGGTACATACGTGGGAATTCGTTCCATAAGTTTATACCTCCTCATCCGCGGCCACACCGGCCAGCAGACAGTGAACGGTGCTCAGGAGTACCTCCGGGCGGATGGGCTTCAGTAGAAAGCCGTCGGCACCCACCTGGGCGGCCCGCTCCTCGGCCAGGAGCAGGGTGAAGAAGAGCACCGGGATATGCCGGGTGACAGGGTCCCTCTTGAGCCGCCGACAGACCTGGAAGCCGTCCAGGGTAGGCAGCAGCGTCTCTAGGATCACCAACGCGGGCGGGCGATGCCGGGCTCGCTCCAGCACATCCGCGCCGTCGTCGACGAACTCCAGTTCAAAGCGGCCCTCCAGGGCCTGTGCCAGGGCACGGCGCATGAAAGGATCTCGTTCAGCTATAAGGATAAGTGGGCGGTCGCTGTCCGCACGTTCCATATCGCAATCTACCTTCCGCTCCTACCCCCTGCCATCTCGCTGCCACGGGCGTAGGGGATGGCTCACAGAGGACCACACAGCAAAAAGGCGCGCCAGAGGGTGGTTCGGCACGCCACTTTGCTCCGTGCCTCACAGCAAACCATAATAGCGATCGAGGAAATTATAACATGTTCATCCCACAACGCCAATAGCACAACCGTACGGGTTTAAGGCCCGATGTCCTCGGTCGTCCGCCTCCCCTGAATCGCTGAAGCCTCTGAAAAACGCTGAGAACGCTGAAAGCCCGCCTCGCAGGCTCTCTACAGCCTCCGTAGGAAGGTTCGGCTGAGGCAGTAGCGCCGGAATCCCACTCCGGCGCGCCCGCGAACAGGGATTCGCTGGCTCCTCTACAGAAAAAGGAGGCGCCTCAATTTCCAGGACATTAGCAAAGAAACTGGCAAGTGTCAAGCCGGGCACCCTGTTCGTCGGTGTGGACCTGGCCCTGGACCACGAGGTGGCGGTGGTGCCCACGGAGCAGGAGGAGCAACAGGCTTGACAACAGGCGAAAGCAGGCTATAATAGAAATACAATCAAGCGCACCAACGCGTTGACCGGGACGAGTACCCGCCTGGGAAGGCCCCAGAGAGGGGAGGTCATTGGCTGAAAGCCTCCCTGTCCGGACGGCGGGGAAAACCCCCCGGGAGTGGGCCCCTCAAATCGCCCCCGGCGAGAGTATGGGGCTCCGGGAAGGCCCGTTATCGCCTCAGAGTGCGGCGGCGGAAGTTCCGCCGGCCGAACTTGGGTGGAACCACGTGGGAACCCCCGCGCCCCAAGGCGCGGGGGTGTTTCTATTTTGACAATGTCACATGATGCTCTGAGGGGATCTGTGCCCCCCGACTTTGGCTGAGATCGGAGCCTTCAAAGCGAGGGCTTTATGTTAACGTCATTGTCAGGCTGTATTTAGGGAAGGAGGTGATCGAGATAACCAACGATGGCGCCGGCACTGCCGGCACAGTCAGACATAGCCCAAACCCGATCACCCCTGAGGAGGGGAGAAATGTCCGACCAATATCGGCATGAGAACGACCATCTACACCGCATCCGCCACTCGGCGGCCCACGTGATGGCCCAGGCGGTGCTGGAGAAGTTTCCCGAGGGCAAGGTCGCCATCGGGCCGGCCATCGAGACCGGCTTCTATTACGACTTCGACCTCCCCCGGCCGCTGACGCCGGAGGACCTAGAGGAGATCGAGGCCCGGATGCGGGAGATCATCACCGAGGGGTACGACTTCGTCTACCAGGAGGTAGACGAGGAAGAGGCTCGCCACATCTTCTCCGATCAGCCCTACAAGCTGGAGCTGATCGAGGACATCCTCGCCGGTGGGCTGGACGAGCACGGCCAGCCGCCGGAGGGCAAGCCGACCCTCTCTATCTACCGGCACGGCCCCTTTGTAGACCTGTGCCGGGGGCCCCACGTGGCCAACACCCGCGAGATCAACCCAGACGCGGTCAAGCTGCTCAGCGTCGCCGGGGCATACTGGCGGGGGGACGAGCAGAGGCCGATGCTCCAGCGCATCTACGGCACGGCCTGGGAGACGGCCCAGGAACTGGAGCAGTTCCTCGCCTGGCGAGAGGAGGTGGAGAAGCGGGACCACCGGCGGCTGGTCCGGGAGCTGGACCTGCTCAGCTTCCACGAGGAGGGCGGCCCAGGACTGGCCTACTGGCACCCCAAGGGAGGCCGTATCCGCCAGGTCATCGAGGACTTCTGGCGGGCCCGCCACCGGGAGGGAGGCTACGAGATCGTCTTCACCCCCCACATCGGCAAGGCCGAGCTGTGGCAGCAATCCGGTCACCTGGATTTCTACCGGGAGAGCATGTACGCCCCGATGGATGTCGAGGGGATGGAGTACTTCCTGAAGCCGATGAACTGCCCCTTCCACATCCTGATGTACAAGACCCGGCTCCGTTCCTATCGGGAGCTGCCGATGCGGTGGGCGGAGCTGGGGACGGTCTACCGGTATGAGCGGAGCGGTGTGCTCCACGGGCTGATGCGGGTGCGCGGTTTCACCCAGGACGACGCCCATATCTTCTGCACGCCCCAGCAGATCGAGGGGGAGGTGCTGCGGGTGCTGCGGTTCTCGCTGGACATCCTGCGGGCCTTCGGCTTCTCCGAGTTCCAGATTTACCTCTCCACGATGCCGAAGAAACACGTGGGGGAGCCGGCCCAGTGGGAGCAGGCCCAAGAGAGCCTGCGGAAGGCCATCGAGGCGGAGGGGCTGCCCTACGAGGTGGATGAGGGCGGCGGGGCGTTCTACGGCCCCAAGATCGACATCCACATCAAGGACGCCCTAGGCCGCACCTGGCAGTTGACAACGATCCAGTTCGACTTCAACCTGCCGGAGCGGTTCGACCTGGCCTATGTGGGGGAGGACGGGAAGGAACACCGCCCCTATATGGTCCACCGGGCGCTCCTGGGAAGCCTGGAGCGGTTCTTCGGCATCCTGGTGGAGCACTACGGCGGGGCCTTCCCGGTGTGGCTCGCGCCTGTGCAGGCGGTCCTCATCCCCATCGCCGACCGGCACGTGGAGTACGCCTACGACGTGGCGGAGAGGCTCCGGGCGGCGGGGCTGCGGGTCGAGGTGAACGACTCCGGGGAGCGGATGCAGGCCAAGATCCGGGACGCCCAGATGGAGAAGATCCCCTACATGCTGGTCGTGGGCGACCGGGAGGCGGAGGCCGGGCAGGTCAACTTACGCCGCCGGGACGGGGAGAAACCCGGGGCGATGTCTGTGGATGATTTCACCCGGCTGGCCCAGGAGGCGGTGGAGGAACGGAGGCTGCTGTAACTCTATCATCCGCGCCTCGTCCGGGACTCCAGCCACTTGTTGATCTCCGCCACCACCGCTGGCACAAAGAGCAGCGGCACGACCACTACCCACTCCCGCACCCCCAGCGGCACGGTGTCGAAGACGGGTCGCAGGAAGGGCAGGTAGACCACTGCCAACAGCAGCAGCACCGACGCCCCCACGGCGTACTGCATGTAGGGGTTGCTGAGAACCCCCAGCCTCAGCAACAGATACCGCTCCGACCGGGCGGTGTAGGCCCGCAGGAGTTCGGAGGCAGAGAGGGTCACAAAGGCCATCGTCCGCGCCAGGTCCAGGCCGCCATCGCCCCATGCCAGCCCCACAACGAAGGCCGCCAGCACCACCCCCGTGATGGCGATGGTCTGGACTGTGATCCCCTGCACCATCGACCGGTTGATGACCGGCTCCCTGGGCAGGCGGGGCGGCTGGTCCATGATGTCCGGGTCGCCTTTCTCCAGCCCCAGCGCCAACGCCGGCGCGCCGTCGGTGAGCAGGTTCAGCCATAGAAGCTGGATAGGGGTCAGCGGCGGGGGCTGCCCGGCCAGGGCCGCCAGGAAGATGACCATGATCTCCGCCATGTTGCAGGAAAGCAGGTAGTAGACGAACTTGCGGATGTTGGAGTAGATGATCCGGCCCTGCTCGATGGCGGAGACGATAGAGGCGTAGTTGTCGTCGGTGAGGACCATGTCGGCCACCTCTTTGGAGACGTCGGTGCCGGTGATCCCCATCGCCACACCGATGTCCGCCCGCTTGAGGGCCGGCGCGTCGTTAACCCCGTCCCCCGTCATCGCCACCACATGGTCCCGGGCCTTCAACGCCTCCACGATGCGGACCTTGTGCTGCGGGCTCACCCGGGCGAAGACGTCCACCCGCTCGATCCGCTCCGCCAGCGCCTCGTCCGTCATCTCGCTCAGCTCAGCCCCAGACACCACCTCCCCGTCCGGCCGCAGGAGGCCGATCTGTTGGGCGATGGCCCGGGCGGTGTCTGGGTAGTCGCCAGTGACCATGATCGTGCGGATGCCCGCATGCCGGGCCTTCTCCACCGCCGGGCGGACCTCCGGTCGGGCCGGATCGATCATCGCCACCAGGCCGATCAGGGTCAGATCCTGCTCCACGACCTCGGGGTCCAGCTTCTCCGGCGGCGCGTCCATCATCCGGTAGGCCACCGCCAGGACCCGCAACGCCTCTCCCCCCAGGTCCCGGTTGACGTTCTCGATGTGTTGGCGACGGGCGGCGGTCAGCGGCACGCCCACACCGCCCTCCAGAATGGAGTGACAGCGGGGCAAGATCACGTCGGGCGCCCCCTTGACGTAGACGACGCAGCAGCCGGGCCGCTCCCCCTCCGCCCCCATCGGCCCCCGCCCGTTCAACTGGTGGACGGTGCTCATACGCTTCCGCTCGGAGTCGAAGGGGATCTCCGCCACCCGGGGCAGTCGTTGCTCCACCTCCTCCCGCCACAGCCCGGCCTTGGCCGCCGCCACCACCAGTGCCCCCTCCGTGGGGTCGCCCACCATCCGGTAACCGTCCCCGTCCTCCTCCAGCCGGGCGTCGGAGCAGAGGAGCGCGCCGGTCAGAAGCGCCAGGACCTCGGGGTGATCGCGGGGGCCCACCGGCTTGCCGTAGTTGCTGAACGACCCGACCGGCTGATACCCTTCTCCAGAGATGTCCAGCCGCAGGTTGGCCACGTAGAGCCGGACGGCCGTCATCTCGTTCTGGGTGAGAGTGCCGGTCTTATCGGAGCAGATGGCGGTGGCCGAGCCCAGGGTCTCCACCGCCGGCAGGCGACGGATGAGGGCGTTGCGGCGGACCATCTCCCGCATCCCCAGCGCCAGGCAGATGGTGACCACCGCCGGCAGCCCCTCCGGCACGGCGGCGATGGCCAGGCTCACCGCCGTGATGAAGAGATCCACCACCGTCTGGGTGTACTCCCCGAGGTAGGCCATCACCCCCTCCCGGAATATGAGCGCCAGGTTCGTATCCCGTATCACCGCCACGACGAAGACCAGACCACAGATCGCCAGCGCTCCCCAGCCCAACCAGCGCCCGAGCTGATCCAGGCGGCGCTGGAGGGGGGTGGCCTCCGCCTCGTAGGACTGGATCATCTCAGCGATTAGACCGATCTGGGTCTCCATCCCGGTGGCAGTCACCACCCCCATCCCCCGGCCGTAGGTGACCGTGGTCCCCATAAACGCGCAGTTGGCCCGGTCGCCCAGCGTGGTATCCCCAGGCAGGACCGCCTCAGCCCGCTTCTCCACCGCCACCGACTCGCCGGTGAGGGAGGCCTCGTCGATGCGCAGGTTGACAGACTCCACCAGCCGCAGGTCGGCGGGGACATAGTTGCCGGCCTCCAGGAAGACGACGTCGCCGGGGACCAGTTCCCGGGCCGGGATGGTAATCCGGTGGCCGTCCCGCAGGACGTGGGCCTCAGGGGCGGCCATCTTTCTGAGGGCAGCCAACGCCTCCTCCGCCCGTCGCTCCTGGATCACCCCCAGGAGGGCGTTGAGGAGGACGATCGCCAGGATCGCCACCGTCTCCTCCATCTGGCCCAGGGCAAAGGAGATGAGGGCAGCAGCGATGAGGATGATGACCAGAAAGTTGTCGAACTGATCCAGGAGCATACGCCAGAAGCCCGGCCGGGGCCGCTCGGCCAGCTCGTTGGTGCCGACCTCCGCCAGCCTCCGGCGGGCTTCCTCCGTGGTCAGACCCCGGCGCGGATCGGTGGCCAGGGTCGTGATGGTCTCCTCAATGGTCCGGGCGTGCCAGGTTATCTGTCTCTCCATTGCAGCGTTCGTGTCCTTCCTCGTCTCCGTGGTGTTTCGTTTGTCGTAAGTGCACAACTCCGTCAGCGATCCGCCGACGATCCCCCGGCGTGAGTGACGGCGCGAGGGGTTGGGAGGGATTATAACACAGAGAGCATAGAGGCCAAGCCGAGATACGGCCTCGAACTACGGCCTCCCGTTGTGGGTGTCGGCAATGCGCCGCCCGTTCTCTCCGTAGAGACTGCCGACGGCCCGGAAGAAATCGGGGAGGAACTCATCGCGCAGCCGCTTCCAGCGCACCGCCAGCGTGATCAGGAGGTAACCCACCGCCAGCCAGCCGAAGAGTGGGGCCTCCCGAAAGGCCACGCCCCCCAAGAGAACGTAGGGCAGGGCGTAGAAGGGCCAGGCCAGTTGGTGGGAGTGCAGTATCCACAGGCCGAGGGTCAGCAGCACCAGCACCGCACCCAGCCAGGCGACCATGTATCCGCTGAGGACCAAGTAGGCCGCCACCCCTAGGGAGACGGCCAGGTCGGCCTCGGCGTCGTGCTCCCCCACCCAGGTGATCCGGGGGCCGGGGTCGCAGCGGGCTAGCGGGCCGTCCAACAGGTCGGTGAGCCAGGAGAGGATGACGGTCAGAACAGCGGTAGGCAGAGCATCCACGCCGCGCACCAGCCCCAGCCCGGCCAGACAGAAGCCCAGAAACGCCCGGCTCACGGTAAGCAGGTCCGCCACGGGCTTTGTATGCCCCAGCCTGAGAGACATCGCTCGCCTCCTGAAAAAGCACTGCCAGAGACGCTTGCACCGAGATGGGCGTTATCGGTATAACTACTTCATTATTCTATCCCAGCCTATCCCCTTTGTCAAGCGGGACAACCATCCATCCCGGTTAGGGCGATCGCATTTTCTGGGTTGGCCACTGCCGCGGTGTAGCGCCGGAATCCCATTCCGGCGCGCCCGCGAATAGGGATTCGCGGGCTCCACCTCGAATAGACGTCTGCATACTTATGGACACGTTTTGTCAACTGCCGATTCGGCCGATAGGCGTACGGCAATGCCAGAGCCGAAAGGTGTTTTTTCGGCCTGGTGCCGCGAATGGTCTGGATGCTGCTCCAACCGCTTCTTCAGTGCCCGTTGGGTGCTCTTCTTGGCCTGAATCGTTTCCAATAGCAGGGCAGCCAACAGCGGGGCTTCTTCCTGATACACCGCAACGGTCTCGGGAGCCGGCTCCGGTTGGGGGGCCTGCAGCCGGGCGAAACAGGCGGGAAGGCGGTCCAACCGCCGGTAACCGCTCCGGCGGGCGAAGGCCTCGAACTCGGCCAACGTCGGGGAGGCCGCTGCCTGGGGGGTAGGATAGGCTTGGATAAACTTCAGCGCGACCTGGGTTCTCAAATGGCTGAACACGTTCAGGGCGGCCGGATAGTACCGCAACAGGATCGCCCGCAGCCGATTGGACAACCGGACAACGGTCCGGGTCAGGTGGAGGATCAAACTGACCTTGGCGCGCATCTGCCGGGTCGGCAGAGAGTCGGGATGCCAGGGCTGAAGACGGGCCCGGTCGGTGCGCAAGAGGTCCGCCAGCAAGAAGGCGTCGCCCTGATCGGTGCGCGCTCCGCTCTGACCGTAACGCCCCCGTACGCTCTTCACCACACCGGGAGGAATGACGTACACGTTGGAATAGCCCTGAGACCAGAGAGAGTCCACCACCAGGTTGTGCGCCGTCTCCAGTCCAATCAGACAGTCCTCCTGAGCCATCCCCAACTTCTGCCGGGTGGCCTCTATCTGGAGAAACCCCTCCGGTGTATGGGGAACCGTCAGCCTGACGACCGCCGCCCCCGCTTCGTTGATAAACACAACGTCGTGCTTCCTTTCGCTCCAGTCAATTCCGATGTATACTCTCATCTGGACCTCCTTAAGCCTTTACGGGAGAACCATCGGCGGACCAGGATACCGTGGCCCTGTTATGGCGCTCACAGCGCAACACGTTTTCGACGGTGCAGCCTGGCAAGCCTGGGGGACGGTCCACAGGGGGCACTCGCAGTGCAGGGTAATCACGGTCCTTCTCCCAGGCCGGCGCCGATGGGGTGGCAGACAGACGATCGGGTCATCCCTGTCTGTTCTACCTCATCGGCGCCTTCTTGTCCATTATATGTAACAGGGTAATCACCAGGTTGTTGACCTGGAGGGACAATTGATGTACACTGTCTCATCCGCCATCTGCGGAGGCCCGATATGCCGTATCGAGATGCCTACGAGCGCCCCATCCAGTACCTGCGAGTCTCCGTTACGGATCGCTGCAACATCCGCTGCGTCTACTGCATGCCCGAGGAGGGCGTGCCGCAACTCTCCCACCACGACATTCTCCGCTACGAGGAGATCGTCCGCATCGTCCGGGTGGCGGTGGGGATGGGTTTCATCCACATCCGCCTGACCGGCGGCGAACCGCTGGTGCGGAAGGGGATCGTGGGCCTGGTGGAGGAATTGGCCGCCATTCCGGGCCTGGACGATCTCTCGATGACGACCAACGGCATGCTGCTTTCCCGCTACGCCGAGCCGCTGGCCCAGGCGGGGCTCAGGCGGGTCAACATCAGCCTGGACACCTTGCGACCGGATCGGTTCCGCCGCCTCACCCGCCGGGGACGGCTAGAGGAGGTGCTGGATGGACGACGGGCGGCGCTGGCGGTGGGCCTTTCACCGGTGAAGATCAACACGGTGGTCATCCGCGGGTTGAACGACGACGAGGTGGTGGACCTGGCCCGGCGGACGATGGCGCCGGATTGGCACGTCCGCTTCATCGAGGTGATGCCGCTGGGAGAGGGGGCCTACTGGTCGGGCGACGGCGTCGTCCCTTCGGCCGAGATCCGCGCTCGGGTGGAGGCGGCCCTGGGGCCGCTCTCGG
>DQUX01000102.1 GCA_015662065.1 Anaerolineales bacterium
CGAGTGAGAAGGGATAGCCAATGATCACCTGACCGAGGATGAGAAGATGGCTAACCGTGGGTTGTCGAGGGAACGCATCGTGGTTGAAAACACGATTGCCGAGTTAAGCATTTCAAGGTCCTGGTGGACACTTTGCGCTGGAGCTGGCCGTGGAGAGCACGCCGCCGGATGCCGATGGCGCGGTCCACATCACGCTGGAGGTGGCGGAGGATTCCATCCAGCAGCGAGCCCGCCGGTACGACCGGGCGGGGGACGAGCACTACGATACCATCTCCGCCTTCATCAAGTCTATCCGGGGCTCCGACGCCGACGCCGCTCTCTATTGGCTGGCGAAGATGGTCGCTGCCGGGGAGGACCCCCGTTTCATCCTCCGCCGGCTCTACATCCTGGCGGTGGAGGACATCGGCCTGGCCGACCCCCAGGCGGTGGTCGTGGTGGACGCCTGCGCCCACGCCTTCGAGTGGGTGGGGCTGCCCGAGGGCTAGTACCATCTGGCCCTGGCCACCCTCTACCTGGCCACCGCTCCTAAGTCCAACGCGGTCGGTGCCTATTGGAAAGCGCTGTCCTACATCGAGGAGCACGGGCCGGGGCCGGTGCCCCTGCCGCTGCGGGATAAGTCGGACCGGTTTCACGGCATCCTCCGGGAGCACTACCGGCGGACCCTCGGGTAGCACGAGGGCTACCTCTACCCCCACGACTTCCCCGAGGGCTGGGTGGACCAGCGATACCTGCCGGAGGGGGTCGAGGGAAGCTGGTTTCAGCTCAAGGGGCACGGATATGAAAAGACCATCCTGGAACGGCTGCGCCGGATGAAGGGGCGATCGGGAGAGGGATAGGGGAGCGCAGGTTCGGTGCTTGCGCTGCCGGTACCTTGCGGTATAATGTCTAAAAGATAATCTGTGAGGGAAGGGGGTGTGCCAATATGGGGTCGGACCGCAAATGGCGGAAGAAGAAAATGGCCAAGCACAAGCATCGAAAGCTGTTGAAGCGGACCCGTTGGCAGCGGCGGGCCAGGAAGAAGTAACGAACGCGCCGTCGAGCAAAAGATGGGCTCACCGGCTCGGGAGCCTATCTTTTTTGTTGACAGCCGGGGCCTTCTCGCTATAATCGCAGATCATAGGTCGAAGGATGAGAGGCGGGAAAGGAGTGGAAATATGCGCAAGGGGACTGTTCTCCTGGCTCTGATCCTCATTCTGGCGGGCGTCTACTTCCTGCTGGTGGAGCTGGACCTGGGTGTGCCGAGCCTGGACCGGCTGTGGCCCCTCTTTCCCTTTGCGGGTGGGGTTGCCGCCCTGGGAAACTACCTCCGGACCGGTCGGCAGGAGCACGGCTCGGTTTTCTGGGGCACGGCCCTTGTCCTGACCGGGCTTTTCTTCTTCCTCATCTCCCTGGGTGATCAGGACTACACGGTGCTCCAGACCTGGTGGCCGGTGTTCATCGTCATTGCCGGTATCTCCTTCCTCGCCTTGTGGTTGGCCCAGGGGCTGCGGGACTGGGGGGCGCTCTTCCTCTCCATCGTTGCCCTGCTCTTCGGCGGGGTGGCGCTGGCGGTTAACCTCCAGATTCTGGGCCCCAACACCGCCCAGGAACTGCGCCGTCTATGGCCCGCCCTCCTCGTCCTCGTCGGTCTGGTGCTGCTGATGCGCGGGCTGTTGGGCCGGAGGCCATCCAGGCAGTAGGCGCGGTGCTTATCGGTGTAGACGCCAGCCGGGCCGTCTCCCCGCGCCCCACGGGGACGGAGACCTACTCGCGGAGGCTGCTCCAGGCTCTCCTCGAGCTGGGTTCCCCCCACCGTTTTCGCCTCTACTTCCGCACGCCGCCCCCTGCCGGCGCCTTTGCTGGCGCGGAGCGGCGTGTGATCCCCTTCCCCCGCCTCTGGACTCACCTCCGGCTTTCCTGGGAGATGGCCCGCCGTCCCCCCGACCTCCTCTACGTCCCCGCCCACGTCCTC
>DQUX01000033.1 GCA_015662065.1 Anaerolineales bacterium
ACGGCAGCTTTCGACCGGAGACGCGGGTCACAGACCCGCTTGGAGCCTTCAAAGCGAGGCTACGCTCTACGCTCTGAGGGGGTCTGTGACCCCCGACTTTGGCTGAAAGCGGTAGCTTCTGGTCAGAGACGCGGGTCACAGACCCGCTTGGAGCCTTCAATCCGTGTCCTCTGTGCTCCGTGGTTTTCCTACCGGTTCAGCTCGTAGATGATCCGCAGCCCGTGGAGGGTGAGCCAGGGGTCCACCACGTCGATGACGTCGGTCTCGCGGGCGACGACCTCCGCCAGGCCCCCGGTGGCGACGACCCGGGTCTCAGGGCCCAGCTCCGCCTTGAACCGGGCCACCATCCCCTCCACCAGGCCCACGTAGCCGAAGAGGAGCCCCGACTGGATGCTCTGGACCGTGTTGCGGCCTATGACGGAGGGGGGGCGGGTCAGCTCCACCCGAGGGAGCTTGGCCGTCCGCTCAAAGAGGGCCTGGGCGGCGATGGTGATGCCGGGGGCGATAGCTCCGCCCAGGTAGTCCCCCTCCGACGAGACGGCGTCGAAGGTGGTGGCGGTGCCGAAATCGACCACGCAGGCGGGGACGCCGTACAGGGCCCGCACGGCGGCGGCGTCCACCACCCGGTCCGCCCCCACCGCCCGCGGGTTGTCGTACCGGATGCGGACTCCGGTCCGCACCCCCGCGTCCACCACCAGCGGGTCCCGCCCCAGGTACTTCCGGCAGACCTGCACGAAGATGGGGGTCAGGGGGGGGACGACGCTGGCGACGGCGACGCCGGTCACCTCCTCGGGTCGGCGGCCCCGGTGGCGGAAGAGCTGATCTAGCAGGATGCCGTACTCGTCGGGCATCTTCTCGTGGATAGTGCGGATCCGCCAGCGGGGGCCGAGGGTCTCTCCCTCGTACAGCCCGAAGGTGATGTTGGTGTTGCCGATGTCGATGGTCAGGAGCATCTCCACCTCCTTCACACTCTGGCCCGGCCGGGCCGAAGATCGATCTGTCGCTGGCGGAGTCGGAGCGTCGCTCTTGTAGATATGCTCAAGGCTGTGGGTCTCGATCAATGGTCAGGCGCCGGACATCAAGAAACGCCTTCCCGAGGGATCGGAAGGCGTCAAGTGGCAGGGAAAGGGGGCTTACCCCCGGAAGAACCACTTCCTCCTGCCGTCTCGGTCGCCTTCGCGATCCCAGCGGCACCGGAAAGCGGTGCGTTGGGTGCTCTCGAGATGGACTCACGGCCCGACGGGTCCGTGGCGAGGGTATTGTACTCGGAGCGGATGGGCTGTCAAGCCGGTCTGGGGGGGACCGTTCAGCTTCGGCTGAGGGAGGGTAAGATCGGATGGGAAGGTTGCACCCATTGCACGTTTGCGCTATACTCCGTTCTAGCCGGGGAGAGCGTGGTTCCCTCACAGAAGTTCAGGGAGGAGGGGTGATGAAGAGGAAACTGCGGGGTCTGAAGCGGAGGGCCATCCAACTCGACTTCAGCCTCTACCGGGTCGCCGTGCCCATAGCCGGTCTCTCAGACGTGGCGCTGAGTGTGATCGATATCTGGCCGGAAGGGGCCGAGAAGACGATCATGTTCGTGCACGGTTACGCCGGCTGCGCGGAGACCTGGGAGTACCAGGTCAACCACTTCGCCCGCGATTGTCGGGTTGTCGCGCCCGATCTGCGGGGCCACGGCCAGAGCGACGCGCCCTTCACCGAGTACACGATGTCGGAGTTGGTCGACGACATCAACACCATTGCGGAGGCGCTCGACCTCCCGGAGCGGTTCATCCTGGCGGGTCATTCCTTCGGCGGTTCCATTTGTGTGGAGTACGCCAATGCCTACCCGGAGCGGCTGGAGCGGCTGGTCCTGCTCGCGACCGCCGGCGAGTACCCGCTCCCCCGGGGGGCCTCGTGGCTGGCCCGTGTCCCCGCGGCGGCCTTCCGGCCCTGGTGGAAGTACCGCCCGCGCTGGAACGCCGATGTCCACGTGATGAAGCGGATGATGCTCAACAACATGCGCAGGTGGAAGGGCTGGTCGCTCTTGGAGAACATCCGCACGCCCACCCTTATCATCACCGGAGAACGGGATCGGTACTTCCCGCGTTGGGTCTTCGAGAAGGTCGCCGAGATGGTGCCGAACGCGGAGGTCATCGACGTCGGCGCTTCCAAGCACAAGGTCCAGTTGGAGCGCCATCAGGCGGTCAACCGGGCCATCGAGCGGTTCATCTGTGAGGGAGAGGGAGGGTGGCGGATCACTTGGCGTGGCCCGAAGGATCGCCCTAGGCAGCCGGACCATCGCCCCTGGCTCAGGAGCTATGGCAAGCACACCCCTCATACCGTCCCCATCCCGCGCCAGCCGCTTCACAGGTTCCTGGAGGTGGCGGCGGACTGGGTGCCAAAGCGGACGGCGACGGTTTTCTACGGCTCGGAGCTGACCTACCAGCAGTTGGACGCGCGGGTCAACCAGTTCGCCCACGCGCTGCACGGCCTGGGGGTCCGGCCGGGGGATCGGGTTATGATCGTCCTGCCCAACATGCCGCAGATGGTCATCGCCTACTATGCGACGCTCAAGATCGGCGGCGTGGTGGTGCTCCCCAATCCCGACGCCGACGGGCCGCGGATCATCGAGCAGATTCGGCAGACCGGTGCCAAGGTGTTCGTGACGCTGAAGAACTTCGGGGGGCTGGTGAGGGCCGTGGAGGCGCAGGTCCCGCTCAAGATCGTCCTGACCGACATCCGCGCTGCCGTGTCGGGTCGCGTCTACCGGCAGCTTGTGGCCCGATGGGAGGCGGCGGGCCTCGGGCCGGAGGACGAGGCGGAGGAGGGGGAGGCGCGGTTTCGCATGGGGCGGCTGATGACGGATACGCCCGGCACCCCTCCCGCCGTCGAGGTCTCCAGCGACGACTTGGCGGCCATCCTCTACACCAGCGGGACCACCGATGAGCCCAAGGGGGTCTGTTTGACCCACTTCAACCTGGTCGCCAATGCCGTCCAGACCCGTCATTGGATCCCCGACCTTCACTTTGGGGAGGAGACCTTCCTGGCGGTCATCCCGCTAACTCACAGCTATGGGATGACCATAGCGATGAACGTCCCAGTCGCTATGGGGGCGACGATCCTCCTCCTGCCGGTGTTCGAGTTGGAGCAGGTGCTCAACCACATCAAGCAGTACCGACCGTCCATCTTCCCGGGGGTCCCTTCAATCTACATGGCCATCAACCAAGCGCCGGATGTCCGTTCCTACGGGCTCTCCTCCATCCGGGCCTGCGTCAGCGGCGCTGCGCCCCTCCCCGTTGAGGTCCAGGAGGCGTTTGAGAAGCTGACGCATGGCCGTCTGGTCGAGGGATACGGGCTGACGGAGGCCTCGCCGGTGACCCACATCAACCCCTTCCACGAGACGGGCAAGGTTGGCTCCATCGGCATCCCTATCCCCAACACCGATGCCAAGATCGTCGATCTGATGACGGGGGAGGACCTGCCGCCGGGGCAGGTGGGCGAGTTGGTGGTCAGAGGCCCCCAGGTTATGCAGGGCTATTGGCGGCAGGAGGACGAGAGGGACTCCGAGTCGGCGCTGAGGGACGGCTGGCTCTACACGGGCGACGTGGCGGTGATGGACGGCGACGGTTTCTTCCAGATCATCAGCCGTAAGCGGGATACGATCATGGCCGGCGAGTACAGCGTGTACCCTCGGGACGTGGAGGAGGTGCTCTACGAGAACTGCAAGGTGATGGAGGTCGCCGTCGTGGGGGTACAGACCGGGGAGGGTGGGCAGAGGGTCAAGGCGTTTGTGGTGCCGCGCCCCGGCACGAGCCTCTCCGAGGGGGAGCTGCTTGAGCTCTGCCGCCGACGGTTGGAGCCGTATGCCGTGCCGTGGGAGATCGAGTTCCGCCAGAATCTGCCCAAGTCCTTCGTCGGCAAGGTGTTGCGGCGTATGCTGGTGGAGGAGGGGGGATGAGGGGCGGATGCTGTCGAGGGGGAAGCGCAAGATGGGGCTGGTCTCTCTCGCCTTCCTGCTCGTTGTGAGCACCGCTCTCTTTCTCCGGCCGGGCTGGATCGTCGCTGCGCTGGCGAAGGCATTCCCCGATGTGGTCTATTTCGTCGAGACGCGGGAGCCCGTCGTGGCGCTCACCATCGACGATGGGCCGGACGCCGTCGCAACGGCCAGGATTCTGTCCGTCCTCCGGCGGTATGATGCCCGCGCGACTTTCTTTCTGATCAGCGGATACATCCCCGGCAACGAGGCGGTCGTCGCCCGCATCGTGGAGGAGGGCCACGAGATCGCCAACCACCTCACCGCCGACCGGCCCAGCATCCTTCTGGAGCCCGCCGAGTTCGAGCGAGAGTTGGTGGAGGCGCATGAGATCCTCTCGGGCTTCTCGGACGTCCGGTGGTTCCGTCCGGGATCGGGCTGGTACAACAGGGCGATGCTCTCGACGCTTCAGGAGCACGGTTACCGGTGTGTCCTGGGCTCCGTTTATCCCTTCGACCCTCAGATCCCATCGGCGTGGTTCGCGGCCCACTACGTTCTGTGGAACGTCCGTCCCGGCGCGGTCATCGTCCTGCACGACCGGGGGGGGCGGGGGGAGCGGACCGCCGTGGCCCTCGCCACGATCCTGGCAGAGCTCGACCGGCGGGGTTTTCGCGTGGTGACGCTCTCGGAGCTGGTGGGGTCGACGCGGTCCGACTGACAGCTTCTCGGGCGGTTGATCCCTCTATGGCCGACCGAAATCGGCGATGAAGTAGTAACCCCAGCCGGTATCGGCCACCCCTACCCCGATCTCCGTCAACCAGGTGCTGAGCAACGTGCGCCGGTGGGGGTCGTTCGGCGGAACCTCGTCCATCCACATATCCACCGCGTGCTGGGGGTTCAGGCTCTGCGCCCAGCACTCCGCCCAGCCGGTGGCCTCGTACCCGGCCCGCAGGATGCGTGTCTTCACGTCTGAGCCATCGGAGCCCGTGTGGCTGCACCAGCCGCGCTGGGCGCAGTCGTTCGCCTGGCCCTGGGCCGCTGCCGTCAGAGCGTCGTTGTAGGCTAGCGGCGGTAGGCCATAGCTGGCACGGGTCTGGTTGATCAGCCGGACCAGCTCGTGAGGCCAGGCGGCGATGTCCGACGGCGGGAGCGCGGCCGGCGGGGGTACCGGTGTGGGGGATGGGCTGGGCGGCGGGGCGACCGTCCACGTGGGAGTGGGGGCGACCATCACGACCGGCGCGTCTAGGGGCAGCACCAACTCCTGGCCGACGTGGATCAGGTCGGCGTCCGTCAGCCGGTTGACCGTCTCAAGCGTCTCCACGTCCAGGCCGTAGGCCCGCCCGATACCCGCCAATGTCTCACCTTCGCTGACGATGTGAACGATCCAGTAGGGGGAGGCCCCTTCCCAGCCGGTGTCAACAGGGATGGTGAGCACCTGTCCGGCGTACAGGGTGGTGGAGTCCCCCATCCGGTTCTGGAGCTGGATCGCCGCCATCGGCACGCCATATTGTCTGGCCAGTCCCAGTAGGTTGTCGCCTGGCTGGACAGTGTGGGTAATGGCCGTGGACTGGGTGGGCGGCGGGCTGGGGGTGACGGTCGGCTCAGG
>DQUX01000198.1 GCA_015662065.1 Anaerolineales bacterium
GTCGAAGTTACACCTATTTTACCACGAATTTCCCTAATCCTGAAACAGTCACGCAAGGGCAGCGCCTTCCGGGCCATCTTCGAGGCGGCCAAGGTGCTGGGAGTAAAGGTCTGCGTGGTGGTGGACAGCGACCTGCGCAGCATCATCCCGGAGTGGATCGAGCTCCTGGCCGGGCCCATCGTCAAGGAGGGATACGGCTATGTGACCCCCTACTACATTCGCCACAAGTACGACGGCACCATCACCAACAACATCTGCTATCCCATGACCCGTATGCTCTACGGCCTGGACATCCGCCAGCCCATTGGGGGCGATTTCGGCTTCTCGGCCGAGCTGCTAGACCATTACCTGGGGCAGAACGTGTGGGAGACGGACGTGGCCCGCTTCGGCATTGACATCTGGATGACCACCACGGCCATCAACGCCGGGGTCAGGGTCTGCCAGGCTCATCTGGGGGTCAAGGTCCACGACGCCAAGGACCCGGCGCAGGCGTTAGGCCCCATGTTCCGCCAGGTGGTGGGGACGCTCTTCGGGATGATGGCCAAATACGAAACCCGCTGGAAGCAGGTGACCGGCAGCCAGTCCACCCCCATCTACGGCGAGCCGAAGGAGGTGGAACCCGAGCCGGTGCCGGTGACCCTGTCGGCGATGATCGAGAGACTGCGGGCGGGACGGGAGGAGTGGGGAGAGGTCTGGGATAAGGTGCTCTCCGCGGAGAGCCGGGCGACCCTGGAGGCCATCCTCGCCCAACCCGACGATGCCTATCGGTTCACCGCCGAGCAGTGGGCTCCCATAGTCTTCGATTTCGCCGTGGCCTACAACAAGAGCAGATTGGACAAGGACGCCGTCATTGACAGCATGACCCCCCTCTACTACGGCCGCACGGCGGGGTTGGTGGTGGAGAGCCAGGACATGGACAACGCCACCTTTGAGGAGCAAGTCATCCAGCGCCAGGCCAGGGTCTTTGAGGAGTTGAAACCCTATCTGATTGAGCGGTGGGAGTAGGTATAGCCAACAGTTAATACTTGGAGACGTTCAATTCCTCCATCTTGCCGGTGGCAAGGAAGACCGCCCGCTCGCAGATGTTGGTCGCCCGGTCGGCGATGCGTTCCAGGTTGTGGGCCACCCAGAGGAGATACGTCGCCCGGTTGATGGTCGCGGGGTCGGCGAGCATGTAGGTCAGGAGTTCGCGGTAGACCTGGTCGTAGAGGCCGTCCACCAGGTCGTCCTCCTCGCAGATGTGTTTGGCCTCCTCCACATCCCGCTCGATGAAAGCCCCCAGGCTGCGGCGAAGCATCTCCACCCCCTTTGCGGCCATGCGGGGGATGTCAATTAGCGGCTTGAGGGGCGGTTCTTTCCCCATCATGATGGCGATTTTGGCGATCCCCTCGGCGTGGTCGGCCATCCTCTCCAGGTCAACAATGATGTGTAGCACGGCGACGATGGTGCGCAGGTCGCTGGCCATGGGCTGCTGGGTGGCCACCAGTTGGACGCACTCCTCCTCGATCTCGAAGCGCTTACGGTTTATCTTGAGGTCGTCGGCCACGATCTGCCCGGCCTCCTCCAGGTCCCTATTCTTCAAGGCCTCCACCGAGCGGACGATGGCCTTCTCCACCATGCTCCCCAGGACAAGCATCTCCTCCTGCAATCTGTGAAGCTCCCTGTCGAAAGTCTGTCTCAGCATCGCCACCTCCTGTTCTCCCCTTCCTCCTTGGTTATCCGAACCGCCCGGTGATGTAATCCTCGGTACGTTTATCCCTGGGATTAGTGAAAATCTCCTTAGTCGGCCCATACTCCACCAGCTCCCCCGCCCGGTCCTCGCCCATCATCAAGAAAGCGGTGTAATCCGAGACGCGGGCCGCCTGCTGCATGTTGTGGGTGACGATGACGATGGTGTATTGCCGGGCCAGCTCCCGCATCAGCTCCTCGATGCGCAGCGTGGCGATGGGGTCCAAAGCCGAGCAGGGCTCGTCCATCAGGATGGCCTCCGGCTCCACGGCCAGGGCGCGGGCGATGCAGAGCCGCTGCTGCTGTCCGCCGGAGAGGGCCAGCGCGGATTTGCGCAGATCATCTTTGACCTCGTCCCACAGGGCAGCGGCTCGCAGGCTGCGCTCTACGATCTCGGTCAACTGCGCCCTGTCTTTGATGCCGTGGGCGCGGGGACCGTAGGCCACGTTGTCGAAAATCGTCTTGGGGAAGGGGTTGGGCTTCTGGAAGACCATCCCCACCCGCCGCCGCAGTTCCACCACATCGGCCCCATCGAAAATGTCCCGCCCATCCAGAAGCACCTGTCCCTCGACCCGCACGCCGGGGATCAGATCGTTCATCCGGTTAAAGCTGCGCAGGAGCGTGCTCTTGCCGCAGCCGGAGGGGCCGATGATGGCCGTGATCCGATTGGCGTAGATTTTGAGGTTGATGTTGCGCAGGGCCTGGAAATCGCCGTAGTAGAGGCTGTAATTTCGCATCTCCAGCTTCGTAATCGTGCCCTCCATGTTCTCCCTACCCCTTGATCATCAGACGGCTTGAGAGGCAGTTGATGACGACGTTGATCAGAATGATGACCACGATCAGGATGGCCCCGGTGCCCATGGCCTTGTCGAAGGCCCGCGTCTCCATGGCCAGGTAATACACGTGCAGGGCCATCGTCCGCCCCCCGGAGAGGAGCGAGGTGGGCATTTTGTAGGATCCCCCCAGGGTAACGTAGAAGACCGCCGTCTCGCTCACTACCCGACCGACGCTGAGGACGATGCTGGTGATGATCCCCGGCAAGGCTGCGGGCAGGACCACTCCCCATATCGTCTGCCATTGGGTCGTCCCCAGGGCCAGGCTGCCCTCGCGGTAGGAACGGGGCACGGCACGCAGGGCCTCCTCGGTGGCGCGGATGATCACCGGCAGGATGAGGCAGGCCCCGGCCAGCCCCGCCGAGAGGAGGGAGAAACCGAAGTGCATCGCCGTCACAAAGAGAGCGTAGCCAAAGAGGCCGAATATGATGGAAGGCACCCCGGCCAGGGTCTCCACCCCAAAGCGGGCCAGGGCCACCAGACGGGGGATCAGGCCGCTCCGTCCTTGCATCTCCCCGGCGTACTCCACCAGGTACACCGCCGCCCCCACCCCTAGCGGAGTGGCGATGCCGATGGTCACCAAGATCAGGTAGAGGGTGGCGACGATGGTGGTGGAGATGCCCCCCTCGCCGGAGAGCCCGCCCCGGGGCGGGGTCAGCAGGAAGTCGAGGTTGATCACCCTCACGCCTTGGGCGACAACGTAGCCCACCACCGCCAGAAGCGCGCCCACAACCACCAGCCCGGCCAGCCAGAGAAAAGCAAAAGCCGCTTTCTGGGCCAGATGACGGCGGGCCAGATTCGATTTTATCTGTGGCATGGCTTTTCGCCCGACGCGCCGGCCGATGATCTCCCCCTGTTCGCTCACCTCGCCCTCCCTCGTATCAGGAGATGGGCCGTAGTATTTACGATCATGATCAGCGCGAAAAGCACCACCCCGGTGGCGAAGAGGGCGCTCTCGTGCAACCCCGTGGCATAGTTGATCTCCACGGCGATGTTGCCGGTGAGGGTGCGTGCTTGGCTGAGAAAAAGGGTCAGGGGGTTGTTGCCCAGCGGCCTGGGGAAGATGACCGAGTTGCCGATGACCATGATCATGGCCATCGTCTCTCCCAGGGCGCGGCCCACCCCCAGGATGATGGCGGCGACGATGCCGGAGCGAGCAGCGGGCAGGGTCACGCCCACGATGGTCTGCCAGTGAGTGGTGCCCAGCGCCAGCGAGCCCTCTTTGTACTCGCGAGGCACGGCGCGGATGGCATCCTCGGCGATGTTGGTGATGGTGGGCAGGATCATCACCGCCAGGACGATGGAGGCCAAGAGCAGCCCGAAGCCAGTGTTGCCGGGGACGGGGATTTGCCGCACCAGGGGCACCAGCACCACCATGCCGAAGAGGCCATAGACCACCGAGGGGATACCGGCCAGAAGTTCCACTGCTGGACGGACGATGGACCGCACGCTATCCGGGGCCACCTCGGCCAGGAAGATGGCGCAGCCCAGTGCCAACGGCACACCCAGGAGCATCGCGCCGATGGTGGCGAGGACCGAGCCGGCGACCATGGCCACTAGGCCGAACTCCCCTCGCTGAGGCCGCCAGACCCGTCCGGTCAGCAGGTTGCTCAGGCCGATCTCCCACAAGGCCGGCAGGCCCTCGCGCAGGGTGAAGAGGCCGATGAGAAAGACGATGAAGATGGAGGCCAGGGCGCTGAGGAGCAGGAGGTATCTGACACCGCGATCAACGACGTACCTTATGGGCATGGTGTTATTGTACCTGCGTGATAGGTGTTGCGTGGTGCGAGATACGGAACACGCACCACGCACCACGTTTCATCTGACCGCGATGTACCCTTCTTCGGCGACGATCTGCTGTCCCTCATCGCCGAGGATGAAGTCCAGCCAGGCCTTGACCAGGCCGGTAGGCTCCCCCTTGGTTAAGAAATTGAGCGGCCGCACGATGGGATACTCCCCGCTGGCCGCATTGGCCTCCGTAGCCTCCACCCCGTCAATGGCGAGGGCCTTGACGCTCTCGTCCAGATAGCCGAAGGAGAGGTAGCCGATGGAGTCAGGCGTGGTAGCCACCGTCGTGCGCACCGCCCCGTTGGAGGGCTGCAAGATGGCCTTCTCGGTGATGGGCGGGCCTTTCTTGCCCATCACCATCTCCTCAAAGGCGGCGCGGGTACCGGAGCCCTCCTCACGGGAGACAACTACGATGGGCCTGTCCGGCCCGCCGACTTCCCTCCAGTTGGTGATCTCCCCGGCGAAGATGCCTTTCACCTGCTCCTTCGTCAGCCCATTCACCGGCACGTCCGGGTGAACGACGATGGCGATGCCGTCGCGGGCGATGGTGAAGACCTTCAAGTCGGGGTACTTCTCCCTCTCCGAATCCTTGACCTCGCGGGAGGCCGCGCCCACATCCACCGTGCCCTCCCCGACCGACTTGATGCCGACGCTGGAGCCGCCGCCCTGGACGGTGATGTCAACCTTGGGGTGCTTGGCCATGAAGGCCTCGGCCAGCTTCTCGGCCAGGGGCTGCACCGTGGTGGAGCCGGCCTCGACGATCTTGCCCGATAGCTCCGCCTTGGCAGGCGTGGGGCTCGGCGTCGGGGTGGGACGGCAACCGGAGGCCACCAGTGCCAGGACAAGGAGCCCTGTCAGAAGTAAAAGCGTTTTCCTACTCATTTTCCTCCTCCTTACTTTTTGCAGCTGACTTCAAGCCCCCTGCGAAGCAGGGGGTCTGTTACAGCTTGCCATGCTTCTACCTGCGTACTTGTTAGCATAGCGGTGCCCCTTTACAGCCGATCAATGGCCAATCTGTTCTCCGCCAGGAAGCGCTGCACCCTCTCCGAAAGTTTGGAGCTTTCGCCTACCGCTGATTGGGTTGTATCACCGACCATTTAAGGGCCTTTTAAGAGGAGATTAAGAGCAGGTCAA
>DQUX01000183.1 GCA_015662065.1 Anaerolineales bacterium
AGCAGCGGCGGGCTGGGTGCTGGGCGTGGTTTCCATCACCTCCGGTTGTGGGAAAGCCTGTGGACAGCTGTCTGCCGCACGCAGTCAGCTCGATTGCAAACGGGATCTAATACATCGGGGACATGTGTCCCCTGAGAAAGGGACGGCTGGGCAAGTTTTCCACAGACTTGGGGGCAGTCCCAGCCTGAATGTAACGTTTATCACTTCAAGCGGCGGCCGGTGGTGGTAGCCGTCAACCGCCCGTGCCGCACCCCCCTGATCCCGATGAGCTTGGCCGCTAGCTCCGCGATCCGCTCGCCTTCCCCCTTCACCGCCACCACCTCCAGGCAGTTGTCGTGGTCCAGGTGCACGTGCATGGTAGACAGGACCTGTGGGTGGTGCTGGTGCTGGATCTCGGTGAGTCGGGCCTCGATCCCCCGCACGTGGTGGTCATAGACCAGGGTAATCACCCCGACCACCTCCTCCCCGCCCCGCCATTCCTCCTGCACCAGCCGCTCCCGAATCAGATCCCGGATCGCTTCAGATCGGTTGACATACCCCCGCGCCACCACTTCCCGGTCGAACCGGGCCAACAACTCCTGCTCTATCGACACCCCAAATCGAACCAACGGCATAATGAAATTGTATATCCAAAGTGGAGTACAATGGCAAAAAGGAGGTGGCGATGCGCACAGCATTGCTGGCAGTTGCAGTCTGTCTTGCTTTACCGGCATTCGGTCAGGACCTCCTCTCGGTCCGCGACCTCGGTTTCCAGCGGAAACCATTCAACCCTGGCGACTCCGGCGTGATACAACGGGTGGAATTGAGGGACAACGACGCGGGCAACAGAGACGACGTGTATCTCACCAAACTCACGGTGGAAAACCTGGGCACGGCCACCCCCGACGAGATCGCCCAAGTGGAAGTACGGATTGAAACGGAGCGTGGCACGTTCGTGTTGGCCCAAGCGGATTCCTTCCCCATCACCGCGATACTCCTGCCCCTGCCCGCCGAACAACGCAGTGTACCGGACGACTCCCGTGCCCTCCTGATGATCTGGGTTCAGGTGGGGGATCGCCTCACCGATGGCCACACCATACAACCCCAGGTCCACATCTGGTATTCGGAACGCGGGGAGGGGGGAGAGGCCCAAGTGCAAGATGGGGCCCCGGAGACCCTGATCATGGAGGGAAGCTTCTTGGCAAGGGCTTTGCCGGGCCCGCAGGGCGGGGTGCTTAACCCAGGTGACGCTTTCCCTATTATGGAGTTCCAGGTTGAGGACACCCCAGACATAAACTTTTTGGATTTGGAGATAATCGAGCTCACATTGGATGCCCCCAACGGCCTCGTGTATGAGCTTTACAACAACGCCAGCAGACTGGAGCTCACCCCCGGCCGCACCCTGCGGGTGCCGGAAGGCTACTTCGCGGCCGTGGACGAGGGAGTGGGCACCTTGTACATATCCGTCCGAGTGCCACCTGAATTCTCCGCCCGGGCCCCGGTCACCGTGGCCCCCTCCCTGAGCTTCCTGGTGCGGGAAGGCGATTTCACCAAGCGATTTCAGGTATCCGACCCCACGCCGGATACGGTGGTGATCGCCGGCGCCGAGGAGCTTTCGGTGCAGGTGCCCCAAGGGGGACAAGTGCTCACCCGCCCGCCGGCCCAACTCCAGTACTCCCGGCTCACCATCACCGATCAGGACCGGAACGCCACCGCGCT
>DQUX01000152.1 GCA_015662065.1 Anaerolineales bacterium
CCCCCCTCCGGGTCTACGTGAGTGGGGCGGTGGCGAACCCCGCCGTGTACCGGCTCCCCCCCGGCAGCCTGGTGGAGGAGGCGGTGCGGGCGGCTGGCGGACCGACTCCGGACGCCGACCTCGACCGCATCAACCTGGCGCGGGAGCTGGTGGACCAGCAGCAAGTGTATGTGCCGCGGATGGGCGAGGAGAGCCCCCAGCCGGCTCTGTCCGGTGGGGTTACGGCCTCCGACGAACCGCTCATCGACATCAACACCGCTGCCCCGGCCGAACTGGAGTCGCTGCCCCACATCGGCCCGGCGACGGCCCAGAGGATCGTCGAGTACCGGCAGGACCACGGTCCCTTTGAGACCATCGAGGAGATTATGGAGGTGCCCGGTATCGGCCCGGTGACCTTCGAGGAGATCCGGAATCGGATCACCACGGGGGAGCAGGAGGTGCCATCCCAATAGGAAAAGCGATCGACTTGACAAGCCTGCTTACTTGTGGTAGTCTCTACCCGTTCCCCTCGCCGCACCGTCCGGCCGGTGGGGGAATCCGGGGCGTCGACCTGCATATCGAAGGAGCACGGAATGGTAGAGAAATCCCGCACCGAGCGGATGGTGGATCGCCTGCGCGAACTACAGATGAGCACCCCCGACATCGAGGCCTCTGCCATAGTCAGCGTGGATGGGCTGACGATCGCTTCCTCCCTTCCATCGGGCGTGGAAGAAGACCGAGTCTCGGCGATGTCTGCGGCGATGCTCTCGCTGGGCGAGCGCATCGCCAGCGAGCTGGGTCGGGGGGGGCTGGATGAGGTGTACGTGAAAGGGGAGGGCGGTTACGTGATCCTGACCGCCGTCGGTGAGGAGGCTGTCTTGACGGTTCTGGCCCGTGCAGGGGCAAAGCTGGGGCTGGTCTTCCTGGAGATGCGCCGCGCGGCTGATGAACTTACGGACATTTTGTGATAAGGGCGGCACAGGAGGCGCAACGTGAGACGGATCGAACTCAGCGGCTATCAGTACCCCAACAAGCTGGCCCGCATCTACATCCAGGCCATCGAGGAAGTTATGGGGAAGAACGGCCTCAACGCGATCCTCAACCTGGCTGGCCTATCCCATCTGATCGACAACTACCCCCCCGACAACTTCGACAAGGAGTTCGACTTTGCGGACTTCTCGGCCCTGAACTGGGCGCTGGAGGAGATGTACGGTCCGCGGGGGGGACGGGGGCTGCAGTTGCGGGCCGGACGGGCGGCCTTCGCCCTGGGGTTGCCGGGGTTCGGCCCCCTGGCCGGCGTGGGGGACCTGGCCTTCAAAGTGCTGCCCCTCCCCGCGAAGCTGAAGGCGGGGATTCCCGCCCTGGCCAAAATCTTCACCCAGTTCAGCGACCAGGTCAGCGAGGTGGAGGATAAAGGGGAGTACTACACCTACACGATGAACCCCTGCCCGGTATGCTGGGGCCGGAAGGCGGACCGGCCCATCTGCTTTGCGGGGATGGGGGTTATTGAGGAGGGCCTCCATTGGGTCAGCGGGGGCAAGAAGTTCCGGGTGGATGAGATCGAATGCGCCGCTGCGGGCGGCAAGGTTTGCACCTACGCGATCTATAAAGAACCGATCGGCTAGCGAGAGACAGTGGGGGCGGCTATGGCGCCGCAACACATCCTGATCGTAGAAGACGAGCCCAACACGGCGGAGATGTTGGTCTCGTACTTCGAGGCTCGGGGATACCGGGTCACGGCGGTGGGTTGGGGGGGGGATGCTCTGACCTTCACCAAGGAGGTTCTGCCCGATCTGATCGTTTTGGATATCCGCCTGCCGGATATGGACGGTTACGAGGTCTGCCGCCGGCTGCGCAGCCACCGACGCACCGCTCAAGTCCCCATTATCTTCCTCACCGAGAGACGGGAGCGAATCGACCGCCTGGCCGGCCTGGAGTTGGGGGCGGTGGACTATGTGACCAAGCCCTTTGACATCCAGGAGTTGCGGCTGCGGGTGCGCAACGCGCTGCGCCGAACGCGGTTGGAGCCGGTCGTTCACCCGGTGACCGGCCTTCCCTTTTTCGCTCTGGTCGAGGAGCGGCTGACCGACCTGCTGAAAGAGAAACGCTGGGGCGTGGTGGCGGTTGCCCTGGACGGCCTGGAGGCTTTCGCCGACGTCTATGGCTTCGTGGCCCGGGACGACGTGCTGCGGGCCGTGGCGTTGATGGTCCAGCGCGTCGCTGATGAGGCGGGAGGGAGGGACCCCTTCGTCGGTCAGTTGGACGACACGGTGTTCTTCATCACCGTCACCCCCGAACACGTGGCGCGGGTGCAGGAGCGACTGGCAGGCCGCCTCCAGGAGGCGCTGGTTTTCTTCTACCCCCGCACCGACTGGGAGAGCGGGCAGAGCCAGGGGGGCGGTCCCCTGCCGCGTCTCTCGGTTCAGGTGGGCACGCTCATCGGCCCCGGCCCCTATCAGGACCTGGGCGCGTTGCGGGAGGCGATCCAGCGTTCGCTGGTTCCCTCCTCCTGACCGGTCCCCCTCCCGTCCGCTGCCCCCGGGGTTGCAGCCCGCCCCCTCTTCCGGTCGCATCCCTTCGCTTCATCGTGGTGGATGAAGGAGTCCGATGAAGGTAATAGTCGTGATCCCCACCTACAACGAGGCGGAGAACGTGGCCCCGATGTCAGAGGCGCTATGGGGCCTGGGGCTGCCGGGCCTGGAGATATTGATCGTGGATGACGAATCCCCCGACGGCACCGGCGATATCGCCGACCGGTTGACGGCAGAGAACCCCGACCGCCTCCACGTCCTCCACCGAACCGGCTCTCGGGGCCTGGGGCGGGCCTACGTGGAGGGCTTCCGTTGGGCGCTGGCCCACGGGGCGGAGGCGGTGGTGCAGATGGACTGCGACTTCTCCCACGCCCCCACCGACGTTCCCCGACTCCTGGCTCATCTCCCAGAGTACGACGTCGTCGTCGGTTCCCGCTATGTGGAGGGGGGCCGGACCGACGAGGAGTGGGGGATGGGGCGGGCCTTCCTCTCCTGGTGGGCGAATTTCTACGCCCGTTTGATCCTGGGCTGCCGGGTGCGGGACATCACCGCCGGTTTCAAGGCGTGGCGCAGGGAGGCCCTGGAGGGGATCGACCTGGGGAGTATCCACTCGCAGGGATATGTCTTCCAGGTGGAGATGACCTACGTCTGCGAGCGGTTGGGCTACCGCATCCTGGAGGTCCCCATCTACTTTGAAGACCGGCGCATCGGCCGCTCCAAGATGACCATACCGGTCAAGATCGAGGCGGCGTTGCGGGTGTGGGAGGTGCGTTGGCGGCACCGACACCTGCAGCCCATTCACAAAGGCGTATGATCCGCCGACGGCTTCCCACGCTGACCGCGGCTCTCATCCTGCTTCTGCTGCCGCTGGTGCTGTTTGCCCCCGTCGCCCTGGGAAGCCGCACCCTCCTCCCCGCCGATGCCCTCTTTCTGGACGAGCCCTATCGAGCAGCGGCGGATGAGCTGGGGGTGGGTGTCCCCCAGAACCCCCTGCTCACCGACCTGATCTTGGAGAACTACGCCTGGAAGCGGTTCCTGCTGGAGGCGATCCGCAACCGGGAACTTCCCCTCTGGGACCCCTACGTCTTCTCCGGCCATCCCTTCCTGGCCAACGGGCAGCACTCGGCCCTCTACCCCCTGAGCGTCGTCTTCTATCTCCTTCCCCTTTGGCGGGCCTATGGGGTCTTCACCTGGCTACAGCTTGGGCTGGCCGGCTGGTGGGCCTACCTCCTCGCCCGCACGCTGGGGGTGCGGCGGCCGGGCGCGCTGGTGACCGGCATCATCTTCCAGTTCAGCGGCTTCATACTAGTCTCGGTGGTCCACCCGATGATCATCGCCGGGGCCTCCTGGCTCCCCTTCATCCTGGCGATGGTGGAGCGGGTGGTCCGGCAACGGCCGGCGCTGGGGAGCCGCCCGGCCAGCCTCCCCTGGGTGCTCCTGGGAGGGGTAGGGCTGGGCTGTCAGATGCTGGCGGGCCACGCCGAGAACACCTACTTCGTGTTGCTGGTGACCGCCGCCTTCGCCGCCTGGCGGCTGGTGGGGAAAACCGCAGAGGACGCAAAGAGCGCAAAGGGAACAGAAAAACCTTTGCGTCCTCTGTGCCCTTTGCGGTTCAAAGCGGCGGCCTGGTTGGCGCTGATGGTAACGCTGGGGCTGGCGCTGGGGGCGGTGCAATTCGTGCCCTTGTACGAGGTGGCCTCAAGCAGTTTCCGCTCTGGGGAGGCGGCGGCCAGCCTCGCCCAGGTGCGGGGATGGGCCTATCCCCCTCGGCGGCTGATCACCTTCGCCGTCCCCAACTTCTTCGGCAACCCGGCCCACCATAGCACCTTCGACCTCTTCCGGTGGCGTACCGTCCCGGCCACCGTGAACGCCCACGGCGAACCGATCCTCAGCCACGACTGGGGGATCAAGAACTACGTGGAGGGCGGGGCCTACCTGGGCTTGCTTCCTCTCCTCCTTGCGGTGCTTGCGATCCTCTCCTGGGCTTCGGGCTTCAGGTCCCGGCTCTCGGGCTCCAGATCCATCATCCGCCACTTGCTCAGCGTTCGCAGTTTCTTCACCCTCCTCTCCCTCTTCTCCCTCGGCTGCATCTTCGGCACCCCCCTCTACGCCCTCGTCTACGCCCTGCCCTATATCCGCCAGTCCCATTCCCCCTTCCGCTGGGTCTTTCCCCTCACCCTTTCCATTGCCGTGTTGGCGGGGTTTGGGATGGACGCAGTGCGGCAGAGTAGGCTGCAAATTCGAGAGAGCGGATTGCAATCCCGAATCCGCAATCTGCTTCTTCTCAAGGCCCCACCCTCACCGGTGAGCGTTCTAGCTGCTCTGGCCTTCTGGGGTGGCTTGGCGACGCTGATTGGGCTGGTCCTTAGCCGGATATTCTTCGCCCAGATCGAGCCGCTGGTGGAGCGGGCCTTCTGGAGCCTGGCCCTGGCCCCGGAGGCTTTCCCCGACCACCGGACCTTCTACTCCTACGAGTTCAAGTGGATCGGCCTCTTCGGCCTGCTGTTGACGGGGACCGGCATCGTGCTGCGGGTGAGTCGCTGTCCCATCTTCCTGCGCCGTCGGCCGGTGTGGGAGGTGCTGGCGGTGGCGCTGCTGGTGGTGGACCTAGCCTCGTTTGGAACGGGGTTCCATCCGGCGGTGGATCCGACGCTGCTGGATTACACCCCGCCGGTGGTGGAATTCCTGCGGCAGGATACCTCCCTCTGGCGGTACGCCACCTTCACGCCGTCCGGCACCACCAAGACGATGAACGCCAACGTGGGGATGTTCTACGATCTCCAGACGGTGGCCGGGTACGACTCCCTCTTCTCCCGGCGGTACGCCGAGTATATGGGGCTGATCGAGGAGCAGGATGAACTCCCCTACAATCGCATCGCCTCCTTCAGCGACTGGTCCAGCCTGGATAGCCCCCTCCTCGATCTCCTCAACGTCAAGTACATCATCACCGAGGTGGAGATCCCCAACCCGGCCAAGTACCGGCTGGTCTACCAGGACGAGGCGGTGCGGGTCTACGAGAACCTGACTGTGCTCCCCCGCGCCTTCACCCTCCCCGCCACCGCCGCCGTCGTCTCCGCCGACGTGGCAGAGGCGTTGCGGACCTACGACCCTCACCAATACGTGATACTGGAAGCTGGTTGCTGGTTGCCGGAAGCTGGCAACCAGCAACCGGCAACCAGCAACCAGCAACGAGTAACCGGCTACACCCTCAACGAAGTCTTCGTCGACGTGAGCGTCTCTGAGCCGAGATGGCTGATCCTGACCGACTCCTACTTCCCCGGCTGGCGGGCCTTCGTGCGGCCCCAGGGGGCGGGGGAGGAGGCAGAGCGGGAGGTGGAGGTGGTCCGGGTGGACGGGAACTTCCGGGGAGTCCTCCTGGAGCCGGGAGCCTGGACCGTCCGGTTCAAGTACAGCCCCAACAGCGTGAAGATCGGCGCGTTCATCACCTTTATCGCCGGGATGATGGTGCTGTTCCTCACCAGCCTCTACCTCTGGCGGTTCTTCTACCGGAAGGAGGACGACGTCAGCACCGTCCGGCGGGTGGCGAAGAACTCCTTGGCCCCCATCGTCCTCAACCTCTTCAATCGGGTCATCGAGTTCGCCTTCGCCGCGCTGATGGCCCGGATCCTGGGGCCGGTGGGCAACGGTCGGTACGCCACGGCGGTCAACATCTATCTCTGGTTCGACACCGTCGCCAACTTCGGATTGGATATGTACATGATGCGCGAGGTGGCCCGCCGGCGGGACCGGGCGCGGCAGATCTTTCTCAACACGACGGTCCTACGCCTGTTACTCTTCGTCTCGGTGGCCCCTCTGCTGGGGGGCTTCTTGGCCGGCTGGCAGGCGCTGGGCTCCCCCCTGGCGGGGGAGACGGTGGGGGCGGTGGTGTTGCTCTACCTCGGGCTGTTGCCGGGCAGCGTGGCCTACGGGCTGGCGGCCCTCTTCCGCGGCTTCGAGAAGCACGAGATCCCCGCCGCTATCCAGACCGTGACCACGGTGGTGCGGGTCACGTTGGGGGTACTGGTCCTGGTGGCCGGGATGGGGATCGTGGGGCTGGCCGGGGCCGCCATTCTGACCAACGTGGCCACCCTGGCGATCCTGGCGGTGCTGGCCCGGCGGCTGATCTGGTCCGGGCTTCCGCGCACACGGGAGCGGGTCGCATGGTCCCTTCAGCGCCCCATGCTGGCCGAGAGCTGGCCCTTGATGGCTTCCATCCTATTGCAGGTGCTTTTCCCCGGCGTCAACGTGCTGCTTCTGCAGAGCCTGCAGGGAGATGCCGCCGTCGGCTGGTACGACGCCGCCCGCAAGTGGGTGGACGCCCTCAACATCATCCCCTCTTTCTTCACCCTGGCCGTCTTCCCGGTGATGTCGCAACAGGCGGCCCGGGACCGATCCGAGCTCAAGCGATCCTACGGCCTTTCCGTCAAGCTGCTGACGGTGGTGGCGCTACCGGTGGCCGTGCTCGTCGCGCTGCTGGCGACGCCGCTGGTGGGGGTGCTCAGCGGGAGCCAGTTCCTGCCCCACGGCGCGACGGTGCTGCGACTGCTCATCTGGGCTATTCTCTTCGGCTGGGGTAACAACCTGACCAACTATGTGTTGATTGCCCTCAACCGTCAGCGGCACGTCCTTCTGGCCTCGGGGGCGCGGGTGGTCTTCGCCGTGGTGGCGAACCTGCTGTTCGTGCGGGCGTTCAGCTACGTCGCCTCCGCGTGGATCATCATCGGCGGGGAGCTGCTGCTGGCGCTGCTGTTCTACGCCGACCTGTGCCGTCAAGTGGGGCCGGTGGACTGGGGGGAGGTAGTGGGGCGGCCCGCCCTGGCCGGGCTAGCGATGGGGGTGACGGTCTGGGCAGTGGCGGCCTACAGCCGCCCGCTGGCGCTCGTGGCGGGCCTCGCGGTCTACCCGGCGGCGCTGGTCGTGCTCCGGGCGCTCACGCCGGAGGAACGGGCCCTGTTGGCGCCGCTGCTGCCCGCACCGCTGCGCGGGGTGGCACCGGCGCGGGGTACGACGGCCCCGGAATAGGGATTCCATAGGACGACGGCGCTCAAGCGCCTACTACCAACCAGGCCGGGGTGGGAAGTGCGGTTGTAGTATTATACGGGGATGTACCCGTGTTCCTCCAGGTAGGCCAGCACCTTCCCCGCGCTCTCCTCCAGCCTCTCCTCCGCCGTGCGGCAGACGATCTCCGGGTTCTCCGGCGGCTCGTAGGGATCGGAGACGCCGGTGAAATTCTCGATCTCCCCGGCGAAGGCCTTAGCGTACAGCCCCTTCACGTCCCGCTGGGCGCAGACCTCCAGCGGGCACTCCACGTAGACCTCGATGAACGTCCCGATCTCCCGGCGGGTCTTCGCCCGCCGTTCCCGATACGGAGAGATGAACGAACAAAGGACCGCCACACCGTTGCGGGTGAGCAGCTTGGCGACGAACGTCACCCGCTCGATGTTCTTATCCCGATCCTCCTTGGTGAATCCCAGGTCCCGCGTCAGCGCCTGCCGGACGATGTCCCCATCCAGCCGTTCCACCTTCAGGCCCCGGCGGCGCAGTTCCCGCTCGACCTGCTTGGCGATGGCCGTCTTGCCCGACCCCGAGAGGCCGGTGAACCAAAGGGTGAAGCCGCGTTGATCACACAAGGTTTTGTTCCCTCCAAGTAGATTGGGTGTCACGCGCTGCTTTTCTGAGCACCAGATGTCGCCTCTCCCAGCGCTGCCCGGATGTCTCCCTCGGGGATGGCCCCGTGGCGCAGGATGACAGGGGGCCAGACGGTGCAATCGAGCACCGTGGAGGGGATCCCGCCCCGGCAAGGCCCGCCGTCCACCACCAGCTCGATCCGCCCGCTCAGTTGCTCCAGCACCTCGTCGACGGTGAGGGCAGCCATCTCCCCCGATCGGTTGGCGCTGGTGACGGCCAGGACCCCTCCGGCGGCCCGGATCAACTCTCGGGCCACGGGGAGGTCGGGCACCCGTACCCCCACCGTGGGCCCCGCGCTTATCTCCTCTAACACCGCCTTGGTCTTCGGCAACACCAGGGTGAGGCCGCCGGGCCAGAAGCGGCGCACCAGTGGGCGGGCTACCCTCGGCAGCTCCGCCACCTCCGCCAGCCGGTCGGCATCGGAGAGAAGCAGGGCGATGGGACGCCCGGCGTTCCGTCCTTTGGCCTCATAGATGCGGGTCACGGCGTCCCGGTCTGTGGGGAGCGCTGCCAGTCCGTAGACCGTATCTGTGGGGAAAGCGACCAGCCCACCGGCCCGCAGCACCGCCACGGCTCGCTCCAACGCCCCTGTTGCCCTGGCGCGGATGACTTCGGTTTCTTTCATCTTATGCCTCGACCTGGAACTCGATCTCCAGTACCCTATCCCGCCCTGCCAGGTCGGGGTGGACGGCGACGCGGGCTTCCGGCAACAGGGAGTGGGCCAGGGCCGCTGCGGCCTCCCTCTGGGTCGCGCCGATCTCCACCAGCAACACCCCGCCCGGCCTCAGGAGCCGGGGGACGTCCGTCAGAAGTCGCCGGATCACCGCCAGGCCATCCGCCCCCCCGTCCAGGGCCAGCCGGGGCTCGTGCTGCCGCACCGATTCGGGAAGGAAAGCCCACTCCCCCTCCGCCACGTAGGGCGGGTTGGAGACCACCAGGTCGATCGGCCCGGTCAGGGGGCCGACCAGGTCGCCCTGGATCAGCCGGACCCGGTCCTCCACCCCGTGGCGGCGGGCGTTGGCCGCCGCCACCCGCAGCGCCGGACCGGAGAGGTCGGTGGCATAGACCTGGGCCCCAGGCAGGTGCACCGCCAGCGCGACCGCCACGCAGCCGCTCCCGGTTCCCACGTCCACGATCACCCCAGGCCGGCGCGCCCGCGCCATCTCCACCAGTCGCTCCGTCTCCGGCCGGGGTATGAGCACGTCGGGGGTCACGGCGAACTCCAGGCCGTAGAACTCTACCCGGCCTATCAGGTACGGGAGCGGATAGCCCGCGGCACGGCGTCGGACGCGCGCCTCATAAGCGGCCCACCGGTCGGTCGGGAGGGGCCGCTCCGGATGGGCCAGCAGCGCGGTGCGGGGGAGGCCGGTGACGTGGGTCAACAGCACCTCTGCCTCTAGCCGGGGTACGTCGGTGACGGCCTGCAGGAGCGTGGAACTCTCCCGCAAGACAGCGCCGATGTTCATCTTCCCCCGGTTCACTGCTCACCCCCCCGCCACTGTCTGTAGCTGTTCCTCTTGCTCGCGGGCGATCAGTTCGTCAATGAGGGGGTCCAGGTCGCCGTCCAGCACGTCGGGCAGCCGGTAGAGGGTAAGGCCGATGCGGTGGTCGGTGACTCGGTTCTGGGGGAAATTGTAGGTGCGGATCTTCTCGCTCCGCTCGCCTGTGCCCACTTGGGCCCGGCGGGTCTCGGCTACCTCTGCCTCCTGCTTCCGCCGCTCCTGCTCGTATAACCGGGCGCGGAGGATCGCCAGCGCCCGCGCTCTGTTCTGAGTCTGCGAGCGTTCCGACTCGCAGGCAACGACCATGCCGGTGGGCTTGTGGGTGATGCGGACCGCGGTGGCGTTCTTCTGCATATGCTGGCCGCCAGGGCCGGAAGCGCCGTACACCTCGACCTCCAGGTCCTTGGGGTCCACCCGGACCTCCACCTCCTCGACCTCGGGGAGGACCGCCACGGTGGCGGTGGAGGTATGAATGCGGCCGGCAGACTCGGTGACCGGCACCCGCTGGACCCGGTGGACGCCGCTTTCGAACTTGAGGCGGGAGAATGCCCCACGTCCTTTCACTTGGAAGATCACCTCTTTGAAACCACCGATGCCTGTGGAGTGGCCGCTGAGGAGCTCTGTCCTCCACCCCTGCCGCTCGGCGTAGCGGGTGTACATCCGGTACAGGTCGGCGGCGAACAGCCCCGCCTCATCCCCCCCCGCGCCGGCCCGAATCTCCATAATCACGTTCCGCTTGTCCCGGGGGTCCTTGGGCAGCAGGAGCAAGCGCAGCCGCTGCTCCAGCCCGTCCAGGTGCTCCTCCAGCCGGGCCACCTCCGCCCCGGCTAACTCCTGCATCTCCGGGTCGTCCTCCCCCAGAAGCGACCGCGCCTCCTCCAGCTCCTGCCGGGCGGTCCGGTATGCCCGGTAGAGGGCGACCAACTCCTCCATCTCCCGGTGCTCCCGGGCCAGTGCCGCGATCCTCTCATGATCGGACGCCACAGCCGGGTCCGCCATCAGCCGCGCCAGTTCTTCGTACCGCTCCTCAATCCGCTGCAATCTCTCCCACATCCGCCACGCCTCACAAAAACGGGCGGCCTGAGCGGGCCGCGCCGCGTACTACAGATATTATAACAGAGAGGGACACGGCGTCAAGGAGGCGCGTTCCTTGGGTGCGCTTCAGTTCCGATACCGCTGGCGAATTATCTGCCCGGTTCGACAGGTGCGTTTCACCTGAACTCGCCAGCGGTATCAGCCTTGGGGCAAACGGACCCCCGCGCGCTGGTGAATCACGAATCAGCCTCATCGGCCCCGTCGCCCACCCGCCCGTTCGTCACTCGTGGACGGCCCTGGTGGACTCGCAGCCGCCGTTTGGAAAATGCGATCCCCGCCTTTGGGAACCCTTTCCTTGCTCCCGGCGTCTAAAAGACAGACAAGCTGTTCTGAATGGCGGATCGAAGGAGGAGAAAGATGAAAGGACACAGAATTCTGGCGGCCATCGCTGCGGTGATGATGCTCCTGGCAACGGCGTCCCCCGCCCTGGCGGATGGGATCATCATCCCGGACCCGCCGCCGATCCCTATGCCGGAGCCGATCTGGCTCACCATCCGCTACCACCGGGTCACCGTCACCATCGAGGACCAGGTGGCGACCACCCGCGTGGACCAGGTCTTCGTCAACGAGCACGAGTGGGAGGCGGAGGGGACCTACATCTTCCCGTTGCCGGAGGGGGCGACGGTCTCCAGCTTCGTGATGTGGGTGGACGGGGAGCCCATCGAGGGGGAGATCCTGGAGGCCGACCAGGCCCGCGCCATCTACGAGGACATCGTCCGCCGGAGGCGAGACCCGGCGCTCCTGGAGTACGTCGGCCGCGACATGGTCCGGGCCCGCATCTTCCCTATCCCCCCGGGCGGTGAGCGGCGCATCCAACTGGAGTACACCCAGGTCCTGCCGGTGGAGAACGGCCTGGTCCGCTACCTCTACCCGCTGGACACCGAGCGTTTCTCCGCCCGGCCGCTGGAGGAGGTCTCCATCCACGTCGAGATCCGCTCCCCCGACCCCATCCGCGCCGTCTACTCCCCCACCCACCAGGACCGGGTCTTCATCGAGCGGGAGGGGGAGTACCGGGCGACGGTGGGTTACGAGGAGACGGACATCTGGCCCGACGAGAACTTCGAGCTGGTCTACACGGTGAGCCCGGAGGACGTGGGGCTGAGCCTGCTCACCTACCGGGAACCGCCCGACGACGGCTTCTTCCTGCTCCTGGTCGCCCCCGGCGTGGAGGTGGAGGAAGGGCAGGTGCAGCCCAAGGACGTCCTGCTGGTGCTGGATACCTCCGGCTCGATGGAGGGAGAGAAGATCGAGCAGGCCAAAGAGGCCCTGGCCTACGTGCTGGAGCACTTGAATCCGGAGGATCGTTTCAATGTCATCGCTTTCTCCTCGGGCCTGTCGCCATACGCTTGGGAGCTGCGCCCGGCCTCCGAGGCGGGCGAGGCCATCGGGTGGGTGCGGCGGCTGGAGGCGGTGGGCGGCACCGACATCAACCGGGCGCTCCTGGAGGCGATGGCCCAGGCCGATGGTTCGCCTACGCGCACCACAGGCTCTGAGCGGCCCACGGTGCTCATCTTCCTCACCGACGGCCAGCCCACCGAGGGGGTGACGGAGATCGACCAGATCCTGGCCAACGTCCGCGCGGCGGCCGGCGCCAACGTCCGCCTCTTCGCCTTCGGGGTGGGGGACGACGTCAACACGGTGCTCCTGGACGGCCTGGCGGAGGAGCACCGGGGGGCCACCGCCTATGTCCGCCCCCACGAGCGGATCGACGAGGAGGTCTCCGCTTTCTACGCCAAGGTGAGCACCCCTGTGCTGACCGAGATAGGTCTCGACTTCGGCGATGTCGTGGTGACCGACACCTACCCCGATCCCATGCCCGACCTCTTCGCCGGCGCTCAGTTGATCCTGGTCGGCCGGTATCGCGGCGACGGTCCCACCCTCATCACCCTCACGGGCGAGGTGATGGGGCGGCGGCGGGAGTTTGTCTACGAGGGGGCCTTCCGCGCCGAGGGGGGCGATGACTTCATCCCCCGCCTGTGGGCCGCCCGCAAGATCGGCTACCTGCTCACCCAGATCCGGCTCCACGGCGAGCGGGAGGAATGGGTGGACGCGGTGGTCGAGCTGAGCATGCGGTACGGGATCATCACCCCCTACACTTCCTTCTTGATCCAGGAGGATCTCTGGACCGAGGGCGGGAGGGAGAAGGCGGCGGAGGAGCTCGTCGCGATGCCGACGCCGGCCGCGGTCGGCGCGCCGGCC
>DQUX01000184.1 GCA_015662065.1 Anaerolineales bacterium
CCCACGTCCCGAATCCCCGCCGCCTCCCGGGCCACCTGCGCCGCCGCCTCCAGTTGCAGGCTCCGCCGCTCCAGGTCCGCCGTCCGCTCCGCCACCCGCCGCTCCAGGGTTCCGATCAACTCCCGCAGGCGGGCGGTCATCCGGTTGAAGGCCGCAGCCAGGACGCCGATCTCATCCTCCCGCTCCACCCTCACCACCAGGCCCAGATCGCCCCCGGCGATCCGGCTGGCGGTCTCGGCCAGGCCGGCCAGCGGGGAAGCGATGCTCTGGGTGATAAACAACGAGGCAAGCACCGCCAGCCCCACGGCGGCCAACGCGATGCCCGCGTTAATGAGCATCGTCGTCGTCGTGGCCCGAAGAGCCTCGGCCTCGGCCTGCTCGGCCAGCAGGCCCACCCGGAGTTCCGGCAACCAGCGGTAGACGCCGATGACCGGTACGTTCCGATAGTTGGCATACACCCCGGCACCATCGACGTGCTGTCCTACCGCCGCCCTCCCTCCCTCGGTGTGGATGCGCTCCCCGACCACACCGCCGCGCGACCGGGTCAGCAATATATAGTCGGTATCGATAAGATATGTCTCCCCGGTCTCTCCCAGCCCGGCCCGCTCCAGCATGATCTCGTTCAGGGCAGCCATACTGGCCCGACCGGCGAGAACGCCTATCGTCCTCCCCTCCCGGTTTCTCACCGGCCGGGCGATGATGATAGAGACCTCGCCTTCATAGGAAGGAAAGCTCACGAAACTACCGATCAGCCCACCCTCAAAGTACACTTCCCCGCTATAAACCTGACCAACCCGCGCGGGGATGGAGGAGAGGACGACCCTGCCGCGAGCGTCCATCAGGAACAGCTCCTCGAACATCCCCAACCGCTCGATCAGCCGTCCAAAGTGTCTACCCAGTTCATCGTACGCCTCCTGATACGTCGCCGAGTCCGGCGCTTCCTCCAAGAGGATGTCCGCGTACCGGCTTGCATCGGCCCCGATCAGCGCGACGGAGAGTTGGGTCTGAAGCGTCTGTATCCACGCCCGGATCCCCGCCTCTTTGAGCGTGGCCACCGATTCGAGGTGGCCGATCGCCCGGTACCGTCCGTGCTGTAGACTGACGACGGCGGAGCCTGCGCCGATGGCGGTTGCCGGCAGCAGAACCAGCAGGACGAAGGAGATGAGCAGACGGGTACGGATGGTGCCGATGCGAAAGGCACGGGCGACTTGCCAGAGGACCAGCAATACCAGCGAGAGGGTGATGCCTGGTATATAGAGGCGCAACACCTCCGACTGGTTGACGTCGTAGCGGGGCAGCGGCTCAAACCGTTCGATCAAGAGGACACAGACCAGATATAGGACGAACGTGGCCCCCCACGTCTTCCACCTGCGGGGCCGAACCGCACCCCCCACCAGCAGGGCGAGCAAGAACACCCCCAGTGTGGCATACAGGGTGACGTTGGCAAACACCAGTGGACCCACGTAGGCGAAGAGGACGGCGAGCAATATCCGGTAGCCAGCCGCCTCCACCTCCCTGCGGCGGGCCAGTCGACGCGCCCAGAACAGAAACACAGCACTAAGCACCACACCCGCCACATCGGCCAGTATCTGCCAGGCCCCGATCTGGAAGTAGAGCAGCACATAGAGACCGACCGAAGCGAAGCTGGCGACGATGCCGATGACGGCGAGCCGCTCGACCAACGCCGCGCGCCGTTCTTCACCTGAACCCCCAGGCCAGGTCTGCCCGCCCCCTCCCCCACGAAGGGGTTGTTGGGCCGACGCAGTTGTCTTCTCTCTCATAACCGCCTCCGGTCTGCGAGGGCGCATCCCATATTCCGCAATCCGCTACCCCTCTCTAGATGATGGCACACCCGCCCCCACCTGCACAAACGTCCGGTCGGTGCCCAGCGCCGCGCCGAGCTCCCGCACGGCGGTCCGCAAGATCGTCTCCACGTCGGCGGAGGCGCGGACCTTGGCGGTGATGTCGGCGATCAGCCGGTCCCGCTCCGCCCGCCGCCGGGTCTCCTCCAGCAACCGGGCGTTCTCCAGCGCCAGGCCCATCTGCTCCACCGCCGTCTCCACCAGAGCGACCTCGTCCCGCCTCCAGGCCCGTCGCGCCTCAAAGGAGAGCACGCCGATGATCTGATCGTGCACCCGGATCGGGGCCACGAGCACGGAACGACCGTCGGGATGGGAATGGACCGCCACCTCCCGCGGCAGGTCGCCCCGCCCGAGAGAGATAGGGGTCTCGTCGGCCGGCAGAGGACGAACGGCGGTCCGATCGTAGAAGTAAGCCAGGTGCCCCCCCCGGCGGAGCATAGCCTCCCGCCATGCCTTGAGGGTCTCCTCCACCCGGTACCGGCTGACCCGCTCCAGGGCCCTCCGGCTCTCCATCAGCAGCCGGGCGTTCTCGATGGAGAGGGCCAACTGGTCGGCCATCACTCGCAGGATCGCCACATCCTCCTCGGTGAAGGCCCCCTCCCGTCTGGACTGGATATCCAGGACGCCGATGATCCGCCCCCGCACCGCCAGGGGCAACGCTGCTTCCGCCCGGGTCTCCGGCAGGTCTGGATTGTCAAAGAAGACCGCCTCCTCGCCCACCGCCTGGGCGATGCGGGACCGGCCCGTCGCTGCCACGTGGCCCACGATCCCCTCCTCCCCCACCCTGAGACGGTGACCCCGCCGCAACATCCGCCGCCCCCCCTCGGAGGAGGCCGCCCGCAGCACCGCCCACTCGCCAGCCCTGTCCAGGAGGAAGATGCCCGCGTGGTAGAAACCGAACCGCTCCGAGATCAGCCGCACCGTCTCCTCCAGCAACTCCCCCACGTCCCGAATCCCCGCCGCCTCCCGGGCCACCTGCGCCGCCGCCTCCAGTTGCAGGCTCCGCCGCTCCAGGTCCGCCGTCCGCTCCGCCAC
>DQUX01000288.1 GCA_015662065.1 Anaerolineales bacterium
GCGTACGAGTGGGGCATCTCGCCTCCTTGCCGTCCATAAACAGAGGTCCGTGCAACTGAAGTATACAGCAATAAAGAGCCCACCGCAACCGTTGCGGACGGTCCGGAGGCGGATAAGGCCGGCGGTGAACGGCCCGGCGGCCTTGCCGGGTGCAGACAATTACCGGGGGGTGCGGGCCACCGCACCATCTTTTCAGGTGGGCCGGCGGAGGGGCCAGGCGGACGGCAGCTCCGGGCAGCGGCTCCGCCGGTACCCCCAGCGCCTCCTCCGGCCGCTGACGAGTGCGCCGGAAGCGGCGGTGGACCAGGGGACGGTCCGGAACTCCGCCCCCGGCCGTTCGGCCGGGGCCAGGTAGTGGGCATCTTAGGCGGCAGGGAGGCCGAACCGCTCCGCCGGGTCCGGCGCCCGCCGGTGAAGGCCGGCGTCCTGGTACAGACGAAGGGGCAGAGGGGGAGCTGTCTGCAACGCCAGCCGCATCGAGGCGGGGCTCATCAACCCCATCCTTCGATAACGGTAGAGGGCATTGGTCACCTCGTAGTACAGCAAAACGGGAGCGACCAGTTGCCGTCCCTCGGCATCCCACCGCTCCCACAGTTGCAAGACCGCTTTATCGCTGGGGTCCGCTATCAGGCGGTTCCGCTCCCGCGTCTCCGCCTCACCGAAGAGGCCCCCCGCCGGATCAACCCCACCACCCCTGCCTCCAGCCGCTCCCGGTACCGCCAGAATAAGAGGGCCAGCACCACGCCTCCGGCCGCCAGCAGTCCCCAGCCCCACCAGGGCAGTTCCGCGGCGCTGGCCCCCACCCAACTGGCCACCAACAGCCCTGGCAGCCGCCCCACCGCCGCCAGCAGGAGCATGTACGGGATCGAAAGGGGACTCAGGCCGATGAGGAAGCAGATCACATCGTCCGGCACGAAGGGGAAGAGGAAGACCAGAAAGAAGAAGGCCGGTCCCTGCCGACGGGCGATCCGGTCCCAGCGGGTCAATTGCTCCCCCCCCACCAACCGAACCACCAGCGGCCGTCCGAACAGTCGCGCCAGCCCCATCGCCAGGGCCGAGCCCAGCATCACCCCCGCCAGGCTGTAGAGGGTCCCCAGGCCCACCCCATAGAGGTAGCCGTTGACCAGCCCCACCGTCTGGCCGGGGAGGGGGGCCAGGAGGACCTGGGCGGTGTTGAGCAGGACGCTCACTAACGGCCCCCAGGGGCCGAAGTCCGCCACCCACGCCTGGACCGCTTCCCGGTCCGCCAGCAGCCGGTAGAGGTCCGGCCCCCAGAGGAGCCCGACCAGCAGCAGGGCCAGCCCCGCCGCCACCAGCCCCGCCACGCGCCCCTGGGGCACCCCTTCCCGACTCATGCCGTCCCCTCCCGCCGGAGCTCCTCGATCCGCAGCCCCATCCACACTCCGGCGGCCACCCCCGCCGCCGTCAGCCCGAAGAGGACCGGGTAGGAGGTGGCCCGCAGCACCACCCCACCCACGAAGGAGGTCGGCACCAGGAGCCCCTGGAGGGTGTTGGAGAGCCCCACGTAGAGGGGGCGGCGCTCGTCCGGCGCGATTTCCAGCAGGTAGTTGGTCGGGCCCAGCATGGCGGAGCTGTTCATCAGGCCCGCCAGGAAGTAGACCAGCGGGTAGGCCCAGACCAGCCAGGCGACCGGCACGAAGTGGATGGTCAGCGCCAGCAGGGGCATCGCCAGGACCGCCGCCGACCCCAGCCAGATCACTGGCCGTGGCCCCTTCCGCTCGCTGAGCCAGCCGAATCCCAGGCTGGCTATGATCCCTCCCGCCATCTGCGCCGAGACGAACCAGCCGGTGGCCGCCTCCGGCAGCCCCACCACCTCGGTGGCGTGGAGGACGAAGAAAGGGAGGGAGAGGCCGACGAGGCCGACCAACCACCGGTGGGCCACCAGCCGCCGGAAGTTCCGGTCCTCCCGCCAGACCCCGCCCAGTTGCCCCAGGAAGTCTAACAGGGAGCGCCGGGGCTCCTCCCTGGCTCCCTCCGGCTCCCGCACCAGGGAGAGGGCGATGGTAGAGGGGAGAAAAGCCACACCGGCAAGGGTGAAGAGAAGGGCGTAGTTGGCCGGATAGGGCAGGTGGGGGGTATCCAGGATCAGCCCCACCAGCGCGCCCACCCCGATGCCCAGCAGGCTGCTGAGCAACTGGCCGGCCCCCACCAGCCGGCCCCGTCGCGCCAGCGGCACCGCCCGGGCCATAATGTCGAACCAAGCCACCGAGGCGACGCTGTCCGTCATAGTGAAGAGGCCGACGCAGGCGAAGAAGACCCCGAGCATCGGCCCGGGATGGCGGGCAAGCCCCCCCCAGGCTGCCAGGGCCAGCAGGAAGAAAAGCGGCCGTCCGACGTATACCCCCGCCATCAGGTACGGCTTCCGGCGGGATCGCCTCCCCATCATCGCCGCCGCTCCCAGTTGAGGGAGCAGCCATCCGCCGTTCAGCACCGTGCCGACCAGACCGACCAGCGGTTCCGAATCGGTCAGCGTGCGGACGAAGGCCGGCAGCACGGCGCTGGGATTGACAAAGGAGAAAGCCACGCCGAAGAAGACGTAGTCCACCAGCAGCGCGGCGAAGTTGTGGCGGAAGTAGGGGGGGAGGGAGACAGTCCCTCGCCCCCCCCCACCCTCCGACCGGCTCCCGTTTTCCCTCATGACACCTCACCTGCAGCCGTCGGGGATACCCGTTCATCCCCCCACTGCGAAAGTTTAGTGTACCACAGAGCGGTGGCAGGTCAAGGATAGGACTGACACACATCTTTAGTCTCCACCGTCGGTCGGATTTCCGGCCACCTTTGAAGCGCCTTATCGGTGAAGATGGGATACCCCAATGCCCTGGCCGTGTACCCACCGTCGGGGTCCGGCGACATCAAGAAAATCACCTCTGTGGTCACAGGAATTCGCTCCTCTAGGGTTCACGGCCATTATATCACGCGGAAGCCATAGAAACGAAACGGCCCCGCCCATTGAGGGCGGGGCCGCTACCTGTCCACCACGGCCCGGTAGAGGGCCGCCTATGGCGACGGGCCGATTCGAACGGCCAACCAAGGGCTTATGAGTCCCCTGCTCTACCATTGAGCTACGTCGCCACACACAAAAGAGGTCGCGGGGGGCGGATTCGAACCGCCGACCTTCAGGTTATGAGCCTGACGAGCTACCACTGCTCTACCCCGCAGCGTGTTAAAAATTATAATGCCGTTGGGAAGAATTGTCAAGTGCTGCCCCGAACGCCCAACCTACCGGCCAGAGCGGGAGATGATGGAAATGTGGGATTCGCGGTTCAAGAGGGAGACCTACGCCAGGGCTTGCTCATTCTCCGACATTCGTGCATCCAGGCTGACCCTCTGTCGTCTCTTACTGCGGCCATCCGCTGCCCATCTGGAATATGCCGGATCAGGCCGATAGCCGCATTCATAATCTTGAGGTTAGTGGCGAGAGAGGCCGAGATGCGGGTTCGTAGTAGCGGCTTCAGCCGCTTTTGCCTCCCAAAAACGCCGATGTCCAGCCAGAGAATTGATAAGCCCTGGCCTGCGCAGGTACGGTTGGCGAAATCCCGGTTCTATGTTATCATCAGAAACAGAAGGACAGCCTGCGGAGGCATGCC
>DQUX01000044.1 GCA_015662065.1 Anaerolineales bacterium
CGACCTTTGCGACCTCTGCGGTTGGGTCTTCACCATTACCGCGCTTCTTCCCGCAGCCGGGCCAGCACCGACGCCAGCTCCGACGGCAGGGGGGCGGTGAGGGTCAGGGCCTCCCCGGTCGCCGGATGGGTGAACTGGAGCTCGCGGGCGTGGAGGAAGTGGCGATGGGGCAGGAGCGGCTGTCGCCGATGCCCGTACACCCGGTCCCCCACCACCGGATAGCCCAGCCAGGCCAGATGGACCCGCACCTGGTGCGTCCGGCCGGTATGGGGTCGCACCTCCAACAGCGTGTGGTCGCGGAAGGTCTCCACGACCCGGTACTGGGTCAGCGCCGGACGGCCGGTCTTGACCACCGCCATCCGCTTCCGCTCCCGTCGGTCCCGCCCCACCGGGGCTTCGATCACCCCCTCACGGGGCTGGACCCGCCCTTCCACCAACGCCAGGTAGGTCTTGCGGACCTGGCGGTGTTTGAACTGATGCTGGAGTGCGGCGTGGGTCGCGGGGTCCTTCGCCACCAGGAGCAGGCCGGAGGTGTCCTTATCCAGCCGGTGGACGGTCCCGGCCCGTTCCAGCCCCCCCACGTTTGCCACCTGGGGGCAGCGGGCCAGCAGCGCGTTGACCAGGGTGCCGCTGGCGTGGCCTGCCGCCGGGTGGACCACCATCCCGGCCGGTTTATCCACGGCCAGCAGGTGGGCGTCCTCGTAGACCACTTTCAGGGGGATAGGCTCTGGGAGAACAGCCGCCTCCACCTCCTCCGGCAGCACCACCGCTATTCGGTCGCCCGCCTCGACGCGGTAGGCGGGCTTGCTGGGCCGGCCGTTCACCGTCACCGCGCCCGACTTGATCAGCCGCTGCACCTGGGCGCGGCTGATATCGGTCAGATGGGCTGCCAGAAGCCGGTCCAGCCGCTGCCCCCCCCCCTCTACAGTGAGGGCGATCTCTCGCTCCTTAGTCACCCATCGGTCTCCTTGGCCTGCGATGCCTCCCGCTGCTCCCCCAGCATCGCCAGTACCAGCAGGCCCACCCCTGTTACTATGGAGGCGTCCGCCAGGTTGAAGACCGGCCACCGCTCCAGGGGCCAGAAGTTCAGGTCTATGAAGTCCACCACCGAGCCTCTGACCAGGCGATCGGTGAGGTTCCCCAAGGCCCCACCCAGTTGGAGGCCCAGGGCGATGCGGATGGGCACCTGGCCCGGCGGGATGTGGCGGTGGTAGAGGAGGAGCACGCCCACCACCACGGCAGCGACGATGATGAACAGGTCCCCCATCCCGGGCAGCAGCCCGAAGACGACGCCGGTGTTGGTGACGTAAGTGAGGTGAAAAACAGGGGCCAGCCAGGACGCCAGGTCCACCGACTGGCCCATCTCCAACCGCGCCACAACCCATCCCTTGCTGACCTGGTCCGCCGCCAGCATCAGCAAGGCCATGGTGGGGAGGATCAGGCTCTCTATCCGGAGCCGACGCAACCGGTGCCCCCTACCCCCCCCCCTCCAGGAGGGATTTGCACTCCAGGCAGTAGAGCGCGTAGGGGAGCGCCTTCAGCCGGGCCCGGTCGATCGGCACACCGCACGCCTCGCAGATTCCATACGTGCCTTGATCGAACTTCTGCAGGGCGTGCTCTACCTGCCACAGCAGGGAGGCCTCGTTTCGTCGTAGCGAGATCCCCTTGGCCTGCTCATAGGTCTCCGTGGCATCGTCGGCGATGTGATTGCCATAGCCGGCCCCACGGTATTCGTTCTCCCCCAGCCGGCTCACCTGCTCCGTCAGCCGTGCCCGCTCTTCCACCAGACGCTGTTTCAGTTCCTCGTTTGAGACAGGCATTTCAGTCCTCCCACGCCGCCCGTCTATCTGGCGACTGGATATTTTACCACAGGGAGCGCAAATCGCAACCGCGCCTATTCTAGACCTCCGAGGTCTTCTCCTGCGCCCGCCGCACCCCGATCCGCAGGGCGTGACCCCCCACGCGGAACTCCCCGACGTGCATCTCCGGCTCTGGCTGGTCCGGCCTCAGTTCCACGCTCAGGGTCTCGGCGGCGATGAAGTCCTCCCACGTCTGTATTGCCTCGGCCAGTATCCCTTCGGCGTGGTAGAGGGTGACGATGCGGTCGTCCAGGTTGAAATCCGCCTCCTTGCGCAGGCTCTGCACCCGGCGGATCACCTCCCGGGCCAGTCCCTCGGCGACCAGTTCGGGGGTGAGCACGGTATCCACAGCGACGGTCACCCACCGCTCCGAAGCCACGGCCAGGCCCTTCCGGGGCACCTCCCGCACCAGAACCTCCTCGGGGGTCAGTTCTACTTCCTCCCCCTCCAAGTCCAACGGCAGGGGGAGCCCCGCCCGCAGCCGCCGCACCGCTGTCTGGGGGTCCTGTGCCTCCAACGCCGCCCGCACTGCCGGGAACCGCTTCCCGAAGCGCGGCCCAAGCGTCCTGTTATCCGGCAGGAGCCGGTAGGTGACCAGGTCGCTCACGTCATCTGCGAAAGCGACCTCCTTGACGTTCAACTCGTCCCGCACCAGGGCCACCAGCTCCTCGTCCAGGTCGCCCGCGTCCGGCTCCAGGTGGACGAGCGCGCGGGCCAGGGGTTGGCGCAGTTTGATGCCGGCGCTGTTGCGGGCCGAGTGGCCCAGCGTCACCACCCCTCGGGCCAGGGCCATCCGCGCCAGCAACGCCTCGTCCACCGCCGCCGGGTCCGCCTGGGGCCAGTCGGTGTGATGGACGCTCTCAGGCGCGTCTGGATCCACCGAGCGGACCAGGTTCTGATACATCGCCTCGGTGACGAAGGGTGTGAACGGCGCGAGCAGCCGGCAGAGGGTGGTCAGGACCTGGTAGAGGGTGGCGTAGGCCTCGTTCTTGTCGGCGTCCTGCTCGCTCTTCCAGAAGCGGCGCCGGCTGCGGCGCACGTACCAGTTGGTCAGGTCGTCCAGGAAGGGCTCCACCGCCAGCGTCGCGCCGTAGGCGTCGTAGTTATCCAGGCAATCGGTGACCCGAGCGACCACCTGGTTGAGGCGGGCCAAAATCCACCGATCCAACTGGATGCTGGATGCTGATTGCTGGTTGCTGGTTGCTGGAGTCCAGCCATCAATGTTGGCGTAGGTGACGAAGAAGGAGTATACGTTCCACAACGGGAGCAAGAACTGCCGCCGCACCTCGTCCGCCTTGCCGTAACCGAAAAGGAGATTGTTCTCGGGCTTCTGGCGGCAGTAGAGCCAGCGCATTACGTCCACCCCCATGCGGTCGGCGGCCTCGTTGAACTCGATCATGTTTCCCCACGACTTGTGCATCTCCCGACCGTCTTCGCCCAAGAGCAGCGCATAGCCGAAGCAGGTCTTGAAGGGCGGAGAGTTCTCCAGCACCGTCGCCATCGCCAAGAGGCTGTAGAACCAGTTGCGGAACTGGCCGGGGAAGGACTCGCTGATCCAGTCGGCCGGGTACCATTGTCGCCAGTAGTCCCGGTCCGTGCGGTATTGGAGGGTGCTGAAACTGACGATGCCGGCGTCGAGCCAAGGATTGCCCACGTCGGGAATGCGGCGCACCTCCGCGCCACACTCCGGGCAGGTGATGCGTACCTCATCCACCCAGGGCCGGTGGGGGGTGTGCCCCGCGAACGTCTCCCAGCCCGCCACCGCTCGCGCCTGCAGCTCTTTCTCGTCCCCGATCACCTCGAAGTGGCCGCAGTCCTGGCACTCCCAGATGGGCAGGGCCAAGCCCCAGTACCGTTTCTTGCTGATCATCCAGTCGTGCATATTGCGCAGCCAATCCAGCTCCCGATCTAACCCAAAGGGCGGGATCCAGCGGATCTGCTTGGTGACCTCGAGCATGTCGTGGCGGAGTTCGTCCATCGAGATGAACCACTCGTCCACTAGGCGGAAGACCAGGTCGGTGCCGCAGCGCCAGCAGACGGGGTAGCGGTGGATGTAGTCCTCGACTTTGTAGAGCAGCCCCTTCTCGCGCAGGCTCTCGAAGACCCGTTCGGCGCTCTCGGAGACGTGGGTGCCGGTGAGGGGGCCGAAGCCTTCCAGGAAGACCCCCTCCTCGTCCAGGGGGGCGATGGCGGGCAGGCCGTACTCCTTGCTCAGCGCGAAGTCCTCCGCGCCGCAGCCCGGGGCGATGTGGACGATGCCGGTCCCCTCCGCCTCCCCCACCTCGTCCCACAGGATCACCCGGTGGGCCTGGGGGCCGCCGGCGGCCTGCTGGGCCGGGAGTTCGTCGAAGGGGCCGTCGTAGGTCCATCCCTCCAGCGCCGTCCCTTTTACCTCCTCCAGCACCTGGTAGTCGCCCTGCAGGATCGGGATGGTGCCCTTGGAGAGGTAGAAGGTCTCCTCCCCCTGACGGACCTTGACGTAGGTCAGCTCCGGCCCCACCGCCGCCGCCACGTTACTGGTCAGGGTCCAGGGGGTGGTGGTCCAGACCAGGAGGCTCTCCCCCGGTCGCCCCCGCAGCGGGAAGCGCAGGGTGACGCCGGGGTGGGTCATCTCCCGGTACCCCTCGGTGACGATCTCGTGCTGACTGATGCCGGTGGCGCAGCGGGGACACCAGGGCATCACGTCGGTGCCCTTATAGAGCCACCCCCGCTCCCAGCAGCGTTTGAGGAAGGTCCAGATCATGTAGTTGTTCTCGTTGGAGAAGGTGAAGTAGGAGCCGCCCAGCTCCGGCAGGCCCAGCCGGGCGATGATCTGCTCGACGGTGTCGGTCACCGGGCCGTCGGGTCCCTGGACGGCGATGACCTCCTCTGCGTTCCGCATCAGCCGGTGTGCTAGGTCGCGCAGGGAATCCGGATCGTTCCAGTCCATCCAGTAGCCGAGACGGATGGATTGTTCGGTCTGGATAGCAGCGTAGCGGAGCACCCGCTCCTTGCATTTGCGCACGAAGCGGGCGATGCCGTATTCCTCGATATCCCGCTTGGAGCGGAACCCCAACTCCTTCTCCACTTCCACCTCGACCCAGAGGCCCTGGCAGTCGAAGCCGTTTTGCCAGCGCTGGTTGAAGCCGCGCATCGCTTTGTAGCGCTGGAAGAGGTCCTTATAGGTGCGCCCCCAGCCGTGGTGCACACCCATCGGGTTATTCGAAGTTATCGGACCGTCAATGAACGACCAGCGGGGCCCATCTCTGCGTAGTTCGACTAGCTTTTTGAAAGCGTTTATGTCCTTCCAGAACTTGAG
>DQUX01000227.1 GCA_015662065.1 Anaerolineales bacterium
CGGGACCTCTTCCGGCGGTGGTGGTGGAGGGACCGCGCGCCGACGTCGCCGGGGTGGCGTGGGAGACGGGGCGGCAAGGGCCGCCTCCGGCGGCCAGCGCACCATCAGGGCCGTGAAATCCGCCCCCCCGGCGACCTGTTCCAGCCCGTCGGCCACCGCATCCATCTCCGCCAGCGAGAGGACCCGCCGGAGGGCGTCGTCGGAGGCGGTGTGGGCCAGCCCCCGGGAGGCCAGGACCAGCGTGTCGCCCGGCCGGACAACCAGATAGGCCACCCGGACCTCGACATATGCGGCCGCGCCGAGGGGGGGCAGGCTCTCCCGAGGGAACCGCTCCAGCAGGCCGCCGCACAGGGCGGCGGCACAGGCCGCTCCGACCTGGGCCAGGAAGAGCTCGCCCGGGCGAAGGGCGGCGCAGGAGAGCGCGCCGTAGCAGCGCTCTTCGGGTGCGACCTGCTGGTTGTGGTGGAAAAGGACGCGGTTGGCGGCCGCCATCGCCCGGCGAAGGGCGGCGGTGACACCGCCGGGGGTGGACCAGAAGGCCTGGGCGGCGACTTCGCGGACCTCCCGGTACAGGCGAGAGGGGACGCCCTCACCCAGGTCGAGGACCATTGTGAAGGTATCCCCTTCCCGGCCCTGAGCGGGGTGCAAGGGGGCGGTCAACACGGCGACGCCGGGCGGCGCTCCTTCCTGTCGCCGCCCGCCCAGCAGGCGCAGCGTCTCCGTGTGGGCTCGGGTCATCATCCCCTCTCCGATGATTCCATCATATGATGATGGGTCATCTGTGTCAAGTCGGGCACGGCCCGGCAGGGCTTATCCATTTGTTGTGTCATCCGTGATTGAATCTTCAGCCCCCGTCCGCCCCAGCCCGGTCAGGTCCCGGTAGGCCAGGGTCCAGCAGGCGGAGAAGAAGGTCTCGATCACCCCCCCGATGGCCGTCCCCAGCACCCAGAAGAGGAGCGCCGCGCCGCACAGCCCGACCAGCCCCACGGTGGGAGCGGATCTCAGCAGGAAGAACAACGGCGCAAACATTCCTGCGGCCAGCAGGCACATCGGGATACCGACGACGGCGGCAATCCCAAGGGTGACGGCAGCGAGCACCAGCCAGAGGACGGCCACCTCGCCCAGCTCACTGCGCAGAACCTCCCCCCCCCGGGTGATGCTCCTCCAGACCGATTCCCCTTCCAGCACACAGGCTCGAGCCGCCAGCCGCTGCAGCACAGCGGTGGGGATGGCCAGGAGCAGGCTCAGGCAGATGGCGGGAAGGAGGCAGATAGCGGCTGCGGCTATGGTGGCGGGGGAGAACTCCTCCCTGGCTGGAGCCATAGGCAGCAATATGCTGAATAAGAGGGGGATGAGGCCGGCCAGTATCACCACAAGGACAGGCAGGCCGAGCAGCAGGCGGATGAAGAAGACCCGCCAGACGTGCCGTCGGCCGACCTCCCAGCCTGCCCGGACCGTGGGCAGGCCGCCGTCTTCGACCCGGTTGATCTGGTCCACCAGCGCAGCGCGGCCCAGCGCGTTCAGGATAGCCAGCGCCAGGCCGATGAGCAGCATCAGGAGGACGAAGCCCACCGTCACCGGGACGAAGCGGGGGCTGGAGACGAACTCCGCGATCCGCCGCCGGGCTTCCGGCGGCAGATCTTCCATCCGGAGGTCGAACCGGAATCGCCCCCCCAGACTGGCGAGAAATCCAAACAGCCATAATATCTTGTGCTGCCAGAGAATCTGCCAGGCACGCCGAAGGATGTATCCGTAGTCCATCGTCTCTTCTCCTTATCTCTGACCGGATGGCCCCAGGGAGGCCGGACGACCGCAGGGGGTCGCCCCTACTCCCACTCGATGGTGGCGGGGGGCTTGGAGGTGATGTCGTAAAGGACGCGGTTGACCCCCTCCACCTCGTTGACGACGCGGTTGCTGACGCGGGCCAGGAGGTCCGGGCTCAGTCGCGCCCAGTCGGCGGTCATAAAATCCTCCGTGGTGACCACCCGCAGCACGACCACCTCCTCATAGGTCCGATCATCCCCCATCACCCCTACGCTGCGCACCGGCAGCAGGATGGCGAAAGCCTGCTGGGTCGCCTCTCGCAGAAGCCCCGCCCGGCCCAGCTCCCCCAGTAGGATCGCGTCGGCGGCGCGGAGTCTCTCCAGTCGCTCCCAGGTGACCTCCCCCACCACCCGCACCGCCAGGCCCGGCCCGGGGAAGGGCTGTCGCCAGATAACCTCCTCGGGCAGCCCCAGGGCCTCCCCCACCGCCCGCGCCTCGTCCTTGAAAAGATAGCGCAGCGGCTCGACGAGCTGCAGCCGCATCCGTTCCGGCAGCCCCCCCACGTTGTGGTGGGTCTTGATCCGCCGGGCTCCAGGCCGGTCCGGCGCGGCGGACTCGATCACATCGGGATACAGGGTGCCCTGGGCCAAGAAGCCCACCTGTCCCAGCCGCTTCGCCTCCCGCTCGAACACGCGGATGAACCGCTCGCCTACGGCCCTGCGCTTTTCCTCGGGGTCGGTCACCCCTTCCAGGGCCGAGAGGAACTCCTCCGTGGCGTCCACCGCCACCAGCTCCATCCCCAGCCGGTCCCGGAAGGTCGCCACCACCTGTTGGGGCTCCCCCCGCCGCAGCATCCCCGTGTTGACGAAGATGCAGGTCAGCCGGTCCGCCACCGCCCGGTGAATCAACGCGGCGGTGACGGCGGAATCCACCCCGCCGCTGAGTCCGCAGAGCACCCGCCCTTCCCCCACCCGGTCACGGACCTGGACCACGGCCTGTTCTATAAAGGCCGCGGGGGTCCAGGTGGGTTCACAGCCGCAGACCTCCAGAGCGAAGCGGCGGAGGACCTCCCTCCCGGCGGGGGTGTGGGCCACCTCGGGATGGAATTGGACCCCGTAGAGGCGGCGGGCGGGATCGCCCATCGCTGCCACGGGGGCGTTGGGGGTGCGGGCCAGGACGCGGAAACCGGACGGTATCCGCTCCACCCGGTCGGCGTGGCTCATCCAGACCTGGGGCCGGGCCCGGAGGGGGGATAGAGGCGATATGAGGGCGGACTCTATCTCATCCGACAATTCGAGCTGGGCCAAACCGTACTCCCGTCGGGTAGCGGGGGCCACCCGCCCCCCCAGGGCCTGGGCCAGAAGCTGCATCCCGTAGCAGATGCCCAGGACCGGGAGGCCGCTCCTCAGGACGTAGGGGGGCAACGTCGGTGCGCCCGGCTCATAGACGCTGGCCGGGCCGCCGGAGAGGACGAACCCTCGGGGCCGCAGGGCCAGCACCCGCTCGGGTGATGTGTCCCAGGAGAACAGCTCACAGTAGACGTGGGCCTCCCGTATCCGCCGGGCGATGAGCTGAGTGGTCTGGGAGCCGAAGTCCAGGATGGCGATGGCATCGTGCATATCAGTCGGCCAGAAAGATCCGACCGTCCCGCATCTCGGCAATGGTGACCAGCGCCTCGATGGGGACGCCCAGGTGGGCCAGTGTTTCCCGACCACCCTCGAACCGCTTCTCGATCAGGACCCCGATCCCCACTAGCTCCGCGCCGGCCTTCTGCACCAGCCGGACCAGGGCGGCGATGGTGTGGCCGGAGGCCAGAAAATCGTCCACGACGAGCACCCGTTCGCCAGCCTGGAGATACTCGGGCGAGGCCATCAGCAGCACCTCCAGCCCTTTGGTGTGGGAGGGGGCGCTCTCCACGTAGACCGGTTCCGTCATCGTGATGGGCCTGGTTTTGCGGGCGTAGACGACCGGGACGCCGAGGGCGAGGCCCGTGGCCAGCGCGGGGGCGATGCCGGAGATCTCGGCGGTGAGGATCTTGGTCGCCCCCGCCCCAGCGAAACGGCGCGCCAGTTCCTCCCCGGCGCGCCGCATCAAGAGCGGATCGATCTGGTGGTTGATGAATCCATCCACCTTCAGGATGCCGTTTCCCAGGTCCCGGCCCTCTTCCAGGACCCGGTGTCTCAACTCCTCCATGGATTCCCCCTTTCTCCAGGATTGAGCCCATTCTACCCAAAGCCGCCCCAAAGGGCAAGTGAGGAACGCTCTGGTGATGGTCCTGCTTCCCAGATCGCATCGAGGCGAAGATGGAACGGGTTCAATTGACGGTCACCAATGTTGAGAAAGATCACGAGATCGAGATCACCTTTGAAGGGCCGGATGAGGCCGAGGCCGCCGCGGCGCTGGGGGCGCTGATCCGCACCGATTTTGACGGCAGGATCTGACCGCTTTCTACCCGGCGTGGCCGGCCGGGCGCCTTCCCCACCGTGTTGGTGGCCGGGCTGGCGGGCGGATCGGCCCTGCCGCTCCACCGCGGCACCTGGGGGGCGGCTGGCACAGTGATAGTGATAGTAGAGTTGCTGCTCGCTCCCTCGACAACTCAAGGTTGGCCAGCTTCTCATCCTCAGTCAGAGGATGGTTACGTCTGGCCTTGTGAGGGACAAAGACGCTATGATCGGGCAACTCTTTGTGCAGCCCTTGGTAACCGGAGTCTCCTCCGGCCGTGACCTCCTTAGGGATTCGCTGAGCTGCTCCCGACCGGCGA
>DQUX01000118.1 GCA_015662065.1 Anaerolineales bacterium
CTTCGCAGGAGAAGGCTTGAAGGTCGGTTTGTAGTCAGACATCTTGCTTTACCTCCTCAACGTCGAAGTCCTCCGGCAGCACCACTTCCAACCGCTCCGCCTGTGCCAGCACGCGGATGGCGAAGCGGATGGCCGCCGAATCGGTGTCCAGCCGCCACTTCTCTCGAATCCGGCGGATGGCCTCCCGATCCGCGTCGGCCAGCCAGATGGTGGTGCGCCGCTTCCCGCCTCCGAGATCCTTCCTAGGCACAGGTGTAGTATAGCATACATCTATACACTTGTCAAGCCCGACCTTCTACTCCCCCCGTCCTTCTGCCCCGTGCGCTGCCTCTGCCACGCCCATCACCGGCCGGGTCAGGCGGGGAACCCCCAGAAAGGCCCGCAGGAACGGCGTCCGCACGCTCACCCGCCCCTCCACCACCACCAGGTTCCGCCCCACCACGTACACCCCCTCCACCTGAAACGCTCCGCCCGTCAGGTCGTCCGCCACCTGCTGGGCCACCATCGCCGCCTCCGGCCTCAGCCGCACCTCCCCCCACTCGGCCATATAGCCCACGTCCACCAGCTTCCCCGCCTCCTGCGCCGCCAGGTCCGCCGCATTCTGCGCAATCGTCACCCCCGCTGCCGCGTTCCCCAGATCGTGGGCCACCCCCAGCGCCAGGAGAAGCACTGGCAGGATAACCAGGAGCATCACCACGAAGGACTGGCCCCGTTCCCTCCCCTCTGTCGCTCTCGCCCCCTCCCTCACCCGCCGAAAGGCTTCCTTGGCCCTACGAGCCAGTTCCCATTCCTCCCCCAGCCCGCCGTGGCGAAACAGGGAGGTTACCCGGGCAAAAGCGTCCAGCGCCTCCCCAATGGCCTTCCAATCCTCGCTCATTGTGACCTCTCCCACCTCGCCTTGTACGGCTCAATGCTCAGCGCCACCCGCGCCCGCAGGGGGACGTATTCGCCGTGGTAGAACCAGCCGACCAGAGGCACGTCGGATACCCTCACCTTGTACCCCGTCTCGCAGACGAACACCCGCCCCCGGCCCCACACGTCCTCGGTGTAGGCCCGCACCGCCAGCCCCGCCGGGTCGATGGCCGTCCCCTGGGTGGCGGTCTCCACCGCCGTCACCACCGCCTGGTCCACCCCCCGGCCTGCAGCCAGCGTCTCCACCCCGGCCCGGGCGCAGTTGCGGGCCGCCGCCGCCACCAGCACCTTCACCGGCTGGACCTGGGCGACGAAGGTTGCCACGCCGAACAGGAGCACCAGGAGCAGAAGCACCAGGACCAACGGCACTAGGTCTTCCATCGAACCTACTCCCACTCATCCGGCGGGCCGGGGTAGAAGTCCTCCAACCGCTGGAAGGACCCCGCCCCCAGGGGAGCGGAGCGCCCGAAGAGCGCCCGCACCGCTCCCCGCACCACCACCCGCACCGACCGCCGCTCCGGTTCGACCGCCACCTCCACCGCCCGGCGGGCCCCCTCCGGCCCGACCCCCCACCAGGCGTTGAGGTCGCTCCCCGCCTGGGCATACCCCTGCTCCGCCCCCACCGCCGCCC
>DQUX01000348.1 GCA_015662065.1 Anaerolineales bacterium
CCCCTCCCCGCGGCCTGCGCCGGTCCCTCCCCCGGCTCCGGAGCCGCCACGGCGAAGCCAAAGGCGGCGGTCAGCAGCACCTGCAGAGCCACCACCAGCCCGACCAGGAATCGGTCGGTCGGATCTCCGGTGTGGGCGTAGCGGGCCAGGGCCAGCCCCCAGTGGACCCATAGGATCAACGAGACGAGCATATGAAGCCCCTCGTTCAGCCAACGGCCGTGGGCCTGGAGAGATCGGGCCAGATCCTCCACCGCCAGTCCCCCCAGCCCCGCCAGCGGCAACAGGACCCACAGGAGATCGGCGGGCTGGCGGCCGGGCATCAGCGCCAGTTGCAGCCCCCCCACCGCCGCCCAGAAGGCCCACAGCAGCCCCATCCCGTGCCGTCGTCGCACCGCCAGCACCAGGCCGACCAGCCCCGCCAGCAGGACCAGAGGCTCATATCCCAGGAGGAGCGTGAAGGGGGAGGGGCCCGGTTGCCCGGTCGAAGGGCCGAAGCGGGCCAGCCAGGCCATGGGCTGCTCGCCCACAGCAGCCAGGCCCCCTGGATTCAGCCCCAGCCCCGTGCCCAGCGCCAGCATCCCCAGCCCGGCCGCCGCCAGCCCCCGCCCCAACGCTGGCCGGACCATCGGCCAGACCCACGGGACCTGATCCCGCCAGACCCACAGTCCACCTGCCAGGGCGATGAGGAGGCCCAGAAGCAGTCCCCAGCCCCCCGGCCCCGCCGTCAACACCACCGCCAACCCCAGCCCGCCCAGCGTCACCAGAGACGACCGCCAGGTATCCAGGAAACGGGCGGCACAGCTCACCAGGACCATCACCCCCAGCGCGGCGGGCACGGTTCCATCCAGCGTGCGGGAGAAGCAGAGGGCGGTGGGGGAAAGGGCCAGAAGGAGCCCCGTCCCCAGCGCCCCCCACAGGCCCAGATAGCGCCGCAGCAGGAGCGGCGTCAACGCCAGGCCCACCCCCGCCAGCGCGGGCACCAACCGGGCCAGCCCATCCCCGCCACCGAAGAGGGCGAAGAGAAACGTGTTGAGATGGAAAAGCAGGGGCACAACCGATCGGGCCTCAACGGCAAACCAGGCCTCGGTGGCGTGGGCCGCCCGGTAAGCAGCCAATGCCTGCACCGCCTCGGCACCGCTGAGAGGTGCCGCCGCCAAGTCGGTCAGCCGCGGCACGGCCGCCACAAACGCCAGGGCCACCCAGAGGGCGGTCTCCAGGTTGCGGGATCGGCTGTCTGGATTGGCGTCGCGCAACTGGTAGTTTGTCATTTCCTCACACGTCCGCGGTGGGAGAACTTCGGCCTGGGGCTCTGCCGGCAAGCGGACAGAAAACGTCGCCAGGGGTTACCACGGTTCCAGCCCCGGCACGGGGGATGGCGCTCCCATCGACGATGGGGCATATCGGTAGATCGTCACCCCCCCGGCATCGTAGACCACGTCCAGCAGTTGGGCGAACTTCGTCAACCCAGGCGCGGGGTAGCGAGACCGCTCCGGCGGGCCGACGTAGACATACCTTATACCATACGAGTCCAGGAGCGTCAAGGTCTCCATCGGATCCGTAGTCGTGTAGAGCCGCTCGATGTCCGGTTCCCGGCGGGCGGGCTCATCGTAGTTTCCCCGCCATTGGTGCTCGTGGCCGCCCCATCCAAGCAGCGTCGGCAGGCCGGTGAAGGCAGAGACCCGGCCCTCGTAGACGTAGGCCCGGTAGTGATCGCCCGGGGTCTCCAGGATGACCGGCACCCCCTCCACGTTCTCGTTCAGCCACTCAATCGCCGCGAAGTCGGGGGCCTGGGTCTGGTGCAGGTGCTCCGCGCCGTCCAGCGTGGGCGGCCCGCCCGCTCGGGCCGGGACCGCCAGCGTCGGGTAGACCAGGCCGGCTCCGACCAGCAGCAGGGCCAAGACCAGAGCGGGCATAGCAACCCACCCTCCACGGTCGCCCCTTCGGGTGGGCACAGAGGCCTGCCCCGACAAGGCCCGATCCAATAGCCGCGCCAGCCCATACGCTCCGGCCACCCCCCACAGCACCCAGGCCTGGAAGTAGAACTTGAAGACGGTGTTCATCCGCGTGCCGAAAATATCCCGCAGGTAGACGAACTCCACCGCCAGGGTGAGGAGCGCACCGGTGACGACGAGCAATAGAGCATAGGCAGCTTCAGGCTCCACGGTTTCAGGTTCCAGGGTTTCAGGGTTCAGGGTTTCCAAACCTGAAACGTCGAGCCCTGCAACCCGAAACTCCAAGAGTGCGAGGAGCGCCGTAGTGAGCAGCGCCGCCAGCGCCAGCGGGGTCCAGGGAGTCAGGATCCGCCCCCGCAACCGCTCTGCGATCAGCCGGGGCGCATCCGGGATGTGCTCCAGGCCGGGGATTGGCCCCCCCGTCCACCAGGCCGTCAGGTACTGACGCCCGTCTGGTGAGACCAGGCCCGCCAGCGTGAAGAAAACCAGCAGCCCCCCCAGCACCCCGACGGTCCAGGAGAGCACGTCTCTCGCCCTCACCCGCCGCCGACGCGCCTCCGCGACCACCAGCGCGGCCACCGGGAGGAAGAGCGGGCCGAACATCACCAGGAACTGAGGCAGCCGCGTGCCGTTGAGCAGGTTCGGCGCGATGCCGGCGGCCTGGGAGCGGAAGCCCAGCCAGAAGGGAAGGTAGAGGGCAAAGCCACCGACCGCCAGGAGGAGGGCGAACAGGAGCGAGTTGCGATGGTGAGAGGCCAGTGCGAAGGCGGCGACGACAACGAAGAGGTAGATGGGGAAATCCCAGGTGTTGAGAAAGCCCAGCCCGCCCAGGCAGAGGGCGTAAAGGAAAAGCTCCCACCAGGAAAGGGAGACGCCAAACGTCGCACGTCGCGCATCGCGCGTTGCACGTCGCACGCCGAGAAAGATGGCGAGGGCCAGGGCGAGGGCCAGGAGGACGAAGGGGAGACCCAGGAGATGGGGGTGCATGTCTCCCAGGATGAAGGAGAAGGCCGGGAACTCGTCGATGACCTCCCAGTACTCACCTGGACCGTGCCAGGGAGCGGTGTCGTGGAGGACGCGGGAGGCCTGCCACCACCAGTTGAAACGGGTCGGCACCCAGGAGCCTTCGGCGAAGGTCGGCGGGGGGACGTTGATGGAGCGGATGTCCAGCCACTGCCAGAAGGAGGCCGGGAAGAGCCCCCGGGCGTGGAAGACCTCCAGCAGCCCCTCCAGGTTGCCGGTGACGGCCACCAGAAGCGGCCCCAGGAGCCCCCCCCAGGCCGCTTTCCGCTCCCCCGCCCGCGCCAGGAGGGCGTAGACCAGCCCGTAAGCCCCGGTGCAGGTGAGGGCGAAGAGGATGGCGACCCCCAGGTTGAAGCCGACGGTGGAGGGGACAGCCGCCAGATGGACCAGCATCCCCATCATCACGTAGCCGAAGTAGTAGTAGGAGATGGCAAAACCCGATAGCCAGGGGTCGTGGGGGGGGAAGCGAGGGGCACGGAGGACGGCGTTGAGGAAACCGATCTCCATCCACTTCTCCCCCCCGGAGGTCTCGATGCGGGGCATATGGGCACGGACCAGGCACCAGCCGACAAAGGTGGCGGCAAGCAGGAGCTCGACGGCCAGGATGTGGTGTCGGGAAAGGCTGGATGAGCTATTGGAGGGACGAAGCCATACCGCCGCCCCAAAGGCAGCCACCAGCCCCAGCGCTGCCACCGCCGATCCCGGTGTGTTGGGCAACCAGCCGAAGGTCAAGAGGAGCCAGAAGACCCATCCGCCCACCAGCAGCCCCAGTGGACGGGCAAAGGCGTACCCCCGGCCGGGCAGGTGGCGGAACAGCCGCAGCGTCAGCGGCAGCGCCGCCAGGCCGAAGAGTTGCACGGCCAGGTACCAACGGAGGGCGAAAGAGACCTGAGTTGCGGCTGTCACTCCCCCCACCTCTCCAGTAAGTTTGAGGTTCGAAGTTCAAGATGAGGCTCGAAGTCTAAGCCCGAGGTGAGACTAGAACTTAGGACTTAGAACTCACACCCAAGACCGCCTCCGCCGCCTCTAGCCGCGCCAGCACCCGCTGCCGCCCCAGGATGCTCAACGTGCCGAAGAGGGGGGGGGAGACCTTCTTGCCGGTCGTCGCCACGCGGATGACGCCGAAGACCTGCCGGTTCTTCAGGCCCATCTCCTCCACCAGCCCCCGCAGCACTCCCTCAACCCTCTCCTCGCTGAAATCCTCCACCTGGGTCAGCACATACCGCGCCCGCCGCAGCACCTCCAGGCTCTGCCCTGCGTCCAATCCCTTCTGCATCAACAGCACCGCCGAGGGCGGTTCGATCTCGGAGAAAAAGAACTCGGTCAGGTCCACCACATCGGTCAGCCGTTTGAGCCGCTCCTGCACCAGTGGCACGACCCGCCGGAGCGTCGCGCGCATATCCTCCGGGCAGGGATCGGGCACCAACCCTGCCCTCTGCCAGACAGGGATCAGCCGCTCGAGCAGGTCGTCCTGCGAGAGCCCCCGGATGTAGACGCCGTTCATCCAATCCAATTTGCTGTAGGAGAAGGTAGCTGGAGCGCGGTTGACGCGGAACAGATCGAACCTCTCGATGAGCTCCTCCCGGCCGAAGATCTCCTGCTCCTCCCCCTCCCCCGGCGCCCAGCCCAGGAGGGCCAGGAAGTTGAACAGGGCCTCCGGCAGATACCCCTGGTCGCGGAATTGGGTCACGGAAGTGGCTCCGTGTCGTTTGGCCAGCGGTTTGCCATCCTCCCCCAGCACCAGCGGCACGTGACAGTAGGTAGGAATATCCCAGCCCAGCGCCTCGTACATCAGAATGTGCTTGGGCGTGCTGGGAATCCAGTGGTCGGCGCGGATGATGTGGGTGATCCTCATATCGTGATCGTCCACCACCACCGCCAGGTGATAGGTGGGGAACCCGTCGGACTTAAGGAGGACCTGATCGTCGATACCGGCGTTGTCGTAGACCACATCCCCCTTGATGACGTCGTGGACGACCGTCTGGCCCGTCAGCGGCACCTTGAGGCGGATGACGTGGGGTTCATCGGGGGAGACTGCCCCCGGCGGGAGGTCGCGACAGTGGCGATCGTACATCACCGGCAGCTTGCGCGCCCGCTGCATCCGGCGCACCCGCTCCAGCCGCTCCGGACTGCAGTTACAACGGTAAGCCCACCCCCGTTCGACCAGCTCCTCCGCCACCTCCCGATACCTCTCCAGCCGCTCCGACTGGACGTACGGCCCGTGCGGCCCCCCGACACCGTATGCCTCGGCGTTCTCCACCCCAGAACGCCGCAGCTCCTCCAGCCCCGGCCCCTCATCCCAATCCAGCCCCAGCCAGCGCAACCCCTCCATGATAATCGGGATGCTCTCCGGCTGATACCGCGTCCGGTCGGTGTCCTCGATGCGCAGGATGAACCGCCCCCCCATCTTGCGGGCAAAGAGCCAGTTGAAGACCACCGTCCGCACGTTGCCGATGTGCGGCTCGCCGGTGGGGCTGGGGGCAAAACGAACGCGAACCGTCATCTATCCCCCCTTCTTCTCCAGCGACCGCTCGATCTTAGCCCAGGTATCCCGCAGCCCCACAGTCCGGTTGAAGACCAGCCTCCCGTCGGCGGAATCGGGATCGACGCAGAAGTACCCCAGCCGGAGGAACTGGTACCGGTCCCCCGGCCTCGCCTCGGCCAGACTGGGCTCGACCTTGCAGCCCGTCAGCACCTCCAGCGAGTTCGGGTTCAGGTTGACCGTGAAGTCCTGCCCCTCGGGCACGTCCTCCGGGTCCGCCTTGACGAAGAGGCGGTCGTACAGGCGGACCTCGGCGTCGAGGGCGTGGGCGGCCGAGACCCAGTGGAGAGCGCCGCGGACCTTGCGGCCATCGGGCGCCTCCCCGCCCCGCGTCGCCGGGTCGTAGGTGCAGTGGAGCTCAACCACCTCACCGGTCCGCTCATCCTTCACCACTCGCATGCAGGTGACCAGGTAGGCATGCTTGAGCCGCACCTCCCGACCGGGGGCCAGGCGGAACCACTTCCTCGGCGGATCCTCCCGGAAATCCTCCCGTTCCACATAGAGCACCCGGGAGAAGGGGAGCTTCCGGGTCCCCATCCCGGGGTCCTCTGGGTTGTTGACCGCGTCGAACCACTCCACTTGGCCCTCGGGGTAGTTGTCGATCACCAGCCGGAGGGGGCGCAGCACCGCCATCACGCGGGGGGCCCGTTTGTTCAGGTCGTCGCGGAGGCAGTGCTCCAAAAGCGCGATGTCCACGATGCTGTTGGCCTTGGCCACACCGATCCGCTCGCAGAAATCCCGAATCGCCTCCGGCGTGTACCCCCGCCGCCGTATTCCCGCGATGGTCGGCATACGGGGATCGTCCCACCCGTCGACATACCCCTCCTCCACCAACCGCCGAAGCTTCCGCTTGCTCAGCACCGTATGGCTGAGGTTGAGGCGGGCGAACTCGATCTGCTGGGGATGGTAGACCCCCAGCCGATCCAGGAACCAGTCGTACAGAGCCCGGTTGTTTTCGAACTCCAGGGTACAAATAGAATGCGTGATCCCCTCAATAGAGTCCGACAGACAATGGGCGAAGTCGTACATCGGATAAATGCACCACTTGTCACCGGTCCTGTGGTGCGTGGCCCGTATGATGCGGTACATGACGGGGTCCCGCATCACCACGTTCGGGGAGGCCATATCGATCTTCGCCCGAAGCACTCGGGAACCCTCCTCGAACTCGCCGGCCCGCATCCGCTCGAAAAGGTCCAGGTTCTCCTCGATAGAACGATCGCGGTACGGGCTCTCCTTGCCGGGCTCCGTCAGGGTGCCCCGGTATTCCCTGATCTCATCGGCGCTCAGATCACAGACATACGCCTTGCCCGCCTTGATCAGTTGGACGGCGTACTGATAGAGCTGCTCGAAGTAATCTGAGGCGTAGAACTCCCGATCCCCCCAATCGAATCCGAGCCAGCGGACGTCCTCTTTGATCGACTCTACGTACTCGACCTCCTCCTTGGTGGGATTGGTGTCGTCGAAGCGCAGATTGCACTGGCCACCGTAGTCCGCGGCGAGGCCGAAATTGAGGCAGATAGACTTGGCGTGCCCGATGTGCAGGTAACCGTTCGGCTCCGGTGGGAACCGCGTGTGAACCCGTCCCCCGTACCTGCCGGTCCTCAAGTCCTCCTCGATAATATCCCGGATAAAGTTGGATGAGGGACCAAAATCACCTCTGGTCATATCCACAACCCCTTTCTTCCGACATCCAGCTTCCCCCCCCTCCTCTCACTTCCCCTTCCGCCTCATCACCACCCCTGTCACCAACCCGAGGGCGGTCATTGAGGTGAGGAGCGCCGTGCCGCCGTAGCTGATGAAGGGGAGCGGCAACCCGGTGACGGGGAGCAATCCGATGTTCATCCCCACGTTGACGATCAGCGGGAAGAAGACCACCGCCCCGGCGCCGACCACCAGAAGCCGTCCGAACCGGTCCGGGGCCAGAACGGCCGCCCGCAGCAGCCGCCACGCCAGCAGGGCAAACAGGGACAGAACCAGCATCGTGCCTATGAAGCCCAGCTCCTCACCGACCACCGAGAACACGAAGTCGGTGTGGCGCACCCGCAGGAAGTGCAACTGACTCTGGTTGCCCACCCCGTATCCCTGCCCCCACACCCCCCCAGAGCCGATACTGATCAGCGCCTGCCGCATATTGTACAGCGCGCCGGGGTCCCGCGCGGGGTTCAGAAAGGTCAGCAGCCGATCCCGCTGGTAGGGCTTCATCACCTCCCACATCGGCACCAGCGCCGCCAGTCCCACCAGGCCGGTGGTCAGCAGGTAGGCCAGCCGCACCCCGGAGACAAAGGCGGCCACAGCCCAGACAACCAGAAAGACCGCCGCGGTGCTCAGGTCGGGCTCCAGGAAGACCAACCCGGCCAGCGCCAGGGCCATCCCACCGGAGAGGATGTATGTCCCCAGCCCCGGTCGCTCCTGGAAGACCTCCCCCTCCATCCGCAAGCGCCGCTCCCGGCGTGGCCGGCGGTCGAGCAGAGCCGCCATCGCCACGACGTGGAGAAGCATAGCCGGGAAGGAGGGCTGGAAGCGGAAGTCGCCGATGTAGAACCAGCGACGGACGTCGCCGATCTCGCTTTCGCCCAGAAAGAGAACCAGGATCAGCAATCCCAGCGCCAGCAGGTATCCCAGCCACCAGACGTGGCGAAACCAGGAGTAGGGGATGATGGCCACCAGCAGAAAGAGGGCCAGGCCGATGGCCGCAAAGGTCGCCTGCCGGCGCCAGAGATCGGCCAGGTCCGGCGTGCCCAGGTTGGCGCTGCGGATCATCGCCACACCCAGGGCGACCAGGACCAAAACCGTGCCAAGCACGAGAAAGTCAAACTGTCGCCAGGTCTGGGTTCTACGCATCAGTCCATCTCACCGCCGGGGGCACGGATTGGCCGAGGGCACCCGCCCCCTCCCTGCTCTCGGCGACGCCCTTACCCCCTGCGCCGCCGGCCAGTCTGGATCGGGATGTCGGCCACCAGGCGGCTCTCCCGCGGCCCCTCGGTAAAGGTCACCCGAACCCCTTCGGGGTCTATAGGGACATGACGGGAGATGACGGCGATGATCTCGTCCTTGAGAGTGTCCAAGAGACCGGGGGAGATATTGGCCCGGTCGTGGGCCAGCACCAGGCGAAGCCGCTCCCGGGCGATCTCGCCGCTGGGCGGTTGACGACGACGGCGAAAGCGGTCCAGAAACCTCATCTTTCCTCCCCCTCCGTGCGCACGAATCTCAGGAGACGTTCGAAGAAACCCGCTTCCCGCAGCGGCACAAAGGGTACATCCTCTCCCAACAGCCGCCGCGCGATGTTGTGGAAGGCCCGACCGGCCAGGCTGTTGTCGGAGAGGGCAACCGGCCGCCCGGTATTGGCGGCCGTGATGACCGCTTCGTCCTCCGGGATGAGGCCGATCAGCTCCACGGCCAGCAACTCGACCACAGCCGCCGTCTCCATCATATCCCCCCGGCGGACCATCTCCGGCTTGATCCGGTTGATGATCAGCCGGGCCGGCCCTTTCTCCTCCGCCTCGATCAGCCCGATCACCCGGTCGGCATCCCGCACCGCCGCCACCTCCGGGTTGGTGATGATGAGCACCTCGTCGGCGGGAGCGATGGCGTTGCGAAACCCCTGCTCGATCCCGGCAGGGGAGTCCACCACAAGAAAGTCGAAGGAGGCCCGCAGCTCCTCACAGATGCGGACCATATCCTCCGGGCCGACGGCGGTCTTATCCCGGGTTTGGGCGGCGGGGAGGAGGTAGAGCTCCGAGAGCCGCTTATCCCGCACCAGCGCCTGCCGGAGCCGGCACCGCTCCTCCACCACGTCCACCAGGTCGTAGACGATGCGGTTTTCCAGCCCCATCATCACATCCAGGTTCCGCAGGCCGATGTCGGCATCCACCACCACGACCCGCTGCCCGCGGGTCGCCAGGGCCACGCCCAGGTTGGCGGTCGCCGTAGTCTTCCCCACGCCCCCCTTGCCCGAGGTAATGGTCAACACTCTCCCGGCCATAGGACCTCCCTCATCGCTAGGACCTCCCTCATCGCTTGCGCCAGGGCATCGCCTCGATGTAGCCGTCGCGGACCCGGGCGATCTCCGGCACCGGCCGACGGCGCTTCTCCTCAGGGGAACGGGCGATGTAGCCAGCGATGCGGAGCTGCGTGGGGGCCAGGTCCAGCGCACAGACCACCGCCCCCGCATCCCCCATAGCCCCAGCGTGAACCACCCCTTGTAGCCTCCCCCAGACGATAACGTGCCGCCCCGCCACCACCTCCGCCCCGGCGTGAACGTCCCCAATGATGACGACGTCGCCCGGGTGTTCGATGCGCTGACCGGAACGGAGCGTCCGCCCCACGACCAGCCCCCCCACCGCCGGCCCGGCCTCGCCCACCGGCTCCGCCGGCTCCTGCACCCGGTCCCCCAGCGCCAGGTCCGGTACCAGGCCAGCGCGAACCGCCGCCAGGACCGTCTCATCGCAGGTGCTCAGCAGAGCCCAGAGCTCCACCCCGTAGCGGGCGAACAACGCCTGCACCCGCCGGATCTCCTCGGAATCCAGCGGACGCGCCCCCACGTCCAGGGCCGCCCGCCCGCCCCGGAAAAAGGTCGCCCCAGCCTCCAACCGGTGGGCAAGCCGGGCCAGCCGCTCCTCCCAGGGCCCCTCCCCCAGATTGATCAGCAAGCCCTGCCGAATACCCTTGACGACAATCCCATCTGCTTCCATCTCCCATCCGCCGGCGTGGCTGAACCGATTATAACACATATCCAATCAGTGCAAAACTTGGTAGTCTCCCCCTAGAGTGTGGTTGGCGAATGGCGGCTTGATTCACCGCAAAACGCGGAGAAATCAAAAGGCTGGAGTCTGGTAAATCTTCAGACCCCCCACATCTTGGGGTTAGTGGCAGCAGAGCGGTCAAGAGGTGGGTTCGTAGTAGCGGCTTTTGCAACTTAAC
>DQUX01000172.1 GCA_015662065.1 Anaerolineales bacterium
GAATTTGAATGGTCAAGCCTCTCCCGCCCGGCGGCAAAGCCGCCCTTCGGCGGCTCCCTCCCCTTCATACGGGCAGGGGAAGCCCGCGAAGGCGGGCTTGGCTACCCGTAGGGCGCAGCACCGCTGCGCCCCTACAAGCGGCAAAGCCGCCCTTCGGCGGCTCCCTCCCCTTCATACGGGCAGGGGAAGCCCGCGGAGGCGGGCTTGGCTACCCGTAGCCGCGGCTTTCAGTCGCCAGGCGGAAAGGGTCCAACCGATCACAACCACTTTGGTAAGGTGCTAGCATCAAGCTAGGGGCCGCTTGACGAAACGGTGGTCGTACATTATAATGCCGCCACAAACCGGGTTTATCCCAGCGGGGAGTGGATGTTTGAGAGTCTGACCGGGCGGTTGCAGGATGTCTTTCAGCGGCTGCGCAAGCGGGGGGTCCTCCGTGAGGCCGACGTGGACGAGGTCCTGCGGGAGATCCGGCTGGCCCTGCTGGAGGCGGACGTACATTACAAAGTCGTCAAGGATTTCATCGCCCGCGTGCGGGAACGGGCGGTGGGGGCGGAGGTCACCCAGGCCCTCAGCCCCGCCCAGCAGGTGATCAAGATCGTCCACGAGGAGCTGGTCGCCACGTTGGGGGAGCCGGGCCGGTTGGAGTTGAGGGGGCCGGCTCCCTACGTCTTGATGCTGGTGGGGCTGCAGGGGTCCGGCAAGACCACGACGGTGGCCAAGCTGGCCCGCCATCTCAAGGAGAGGGGCCATCTGCCTTTGATGGTCGCTGCCGACACCTACCGCCCGGCGGCGGTGGCGCAGTTGGAGGTACTGGGGCGGCAGTTGAATCTCCCCGTCTACAGCGAGGGGGGGCAGGCCGATCCACCCGCCATCTGTGGTCGGGGCGTGCGGGAAGCCCGCCGCCGGGGGTACGACACGGTGGTGCTGGACACCGCCGGCCGGCTCCAGGTGGATGAGGAGATGATGGCGGAGCTGGAGGATGTGATCCGCCAGGCTCACCCCGTCGAGGTCCTCCTGGTGGCGGACGCGATGACCGGCCAGGAGGCGGTCCACATCGCCGATGGTTTCCACCGGCGGCTCGGCCTCACCGGGCTGATCCTCACCAAGGTGGATGGGGATGCCCGGGGTGGGGCGGCCATCAGTATGCGGGCGATGACCGGCGTGCCCATCAAGTTCCTGGGCGCCGGCGAGAAGGCGGACGCTCTGGAGGTCTTCCATCCCGATCGGTTGGCCTCCCGCATCCTGGGGATGGGGGATGTGCTGACGCTCATCGAGCGGGCGGAGGCGGCCTTCGACCAGGAGCAGGCCCGGCGGATGGAAGAGAAGATCCGGCGGGCGGAGTTCGATCTGGGGGATTTCCTGGAGCAGTTGCAGCAGGTTCGCCGGATGGGGCCGATAAGCCAAATTCTGGATATGGTGCCCGGGATGGGGAAATTGGCGGGCGCGATGGCCCCGGGGGAGGCGGAGCAACAGCTACGCCGGGTGGAGGCGATCATCCTTTCGATGACGCCCCAGGAGCGACGAAACCCGCGCATCCTGAACGCCAGTCGGAAACGGCGGATCGCCCGTGGTAGCGGCACCAGCGTGCAGGAGGTCAACGCCCTCCTCAGCCAGTTCCGGCAGATGCAGCGGATGATGAAACGGTTGGGCCGCCAGGCAGGCCGGGGCAGGGGGCTCCGGGGCCTGCTGGGATAGAGATCACTCAGAATGACGTCAGGAGGAGCATGGTCAAGATCAGATTGCGCCGGGTAGGCGCGAAGAAGCAACCCAGTTACCGCATCGTGGTCGCCGACTCACGGTCGCCACGGGATGGGCGGTTCATTGAGATCATCGGTTTCTATAACCCCCGCACCGAGCCGGAGACGGTGCGGTATAAGGAAGACCGGGCGCTCTACTGGCTGAGCGTCGGCGCGAAGCCGACGGAGGCCGTCGCCCGGTTGCTGGAGAAGCACGGAACGCTGGCCCGATTTGAGCGACTGAAGGCCGGAGAGCCGCTGGAGGCGTTGCTGGCTGAGGCGGAGGCGGACGCCCAGGCCCGTCCTGCCCCCGGTCTGGCGACCCGGCCGGTTCGGGCTGCTGCTGAGGAGGAAGCGGAAGGGAGGGTGGCTGAAGAGACAACCGAGGAGGTTGTCCAGGCCGAAGGCCAGGGGGAGGAGGAGACCGAGGCGTAGGTCCGCCTGAGTTGGCGGCGATACCCGCCTCCCACCACGTAACCCCGTCCGCGCAACCGGTTCATCAACCACGCACAAGGGAGGGCAACGATGTCCGCTATGAAGGACCTGGTCGAGTACATCGCCAAGGCTCTGGCCGACAACCCGTCACAGGTGAACGTCTCCGAGATCGAGGGTGAGAGCTCCCTCATTCTAGAACTGCGGGTCGCCCCGGAGGATATGGGCCGGATCATCGGTCGGGATGGGCGGACCGCTAATGCGATGCGCTCGCTCGTTCGGGTGCTCGCTGCCAAACAGGGGAAGCGAGTTACCCTAGAGATTGTCTAGGCTAGATGGGTGCCCCGGGCAGGGAGCAGGGCGGAAAGCAGAGGGGCTCAGGGCCGCCGCCTCGGCCAATTGAGCCCCGTTTCTTGGCCGTTGGCCGCGTACTCCGTCCCCACGGGGTGCGCGGCGAACTGCGCGTTGAGGTCTTGACCGATTGCCCTGAGCGGCTTTCCCTTCACCGAATCCTGTATCTGGGCACCGAGGCCCGGCCATACCCGGTGGAGGGAGTTCGCTTTCATCGAGGCGCGGCGCTGATCAAACTGGTCGGCTGTGACGACCGCAACCGGGCCGAGGAACTGCGCGGTCAGTTGGTGCAGGTCCCCATCGAGGCGGCGGTTCCTCTCGAGGAGGGGGAATACTATCACTTCCAGATCGTCGGGGTGGAGGTCGTCACCGATCAGGGGGAGTCGCTGGGCCGGGTGGCGGAGGTGCTGGACACCGGCGCTAATGATGTCTACGTCGTCCGGGGGCCGCGGGGGGAGGTGCTCATCCCCGCCATCGAGGAGGTGGTGCGGGAGCTGGATTTGGACGCCCGGCGGATGGTGGTGACGATCCTGCCGGGGTTGCTGGACCAATAGATGAGGGAACAGGTTGATGGAGACACTGCGCTACTACATCGGGTTCAACCTGGTGCGGGGTATCGGGCCGGCGCGGTTGCGGGCCCTTCTGGATGTTTTCGGCGATATCGAGGGGGCCTGGCACGCCCCCGCCGACGCCCTCCGTCACGCCGGGCTGGACCGGCGTTCGCTGGAGAACCTGCTGGAGACGCGAGCGCAGGTGGACCTGGACCGGGAGGTGCGGCGGGTGGCGGCTGCCGGGGTGCGGGTATTGACCTGGGAGGACCCCGACTACCCCCGGCTCCTGCGGGAGATCCCCGCCCCCCCGCCGGTCCTCTACGTCCGGGGACGGCTGGAGCCAGAGGACGGCTGGGCGGTGGCGGTGGTGGGCACCCGCCGGGCCAGCGTCTACGGGCGGGAGGTGACCCGGCGGCTGGTCACGACCCTGGCCCGCAGCGGCATCACCATCGTCAGCGGGCTGGCCCGGGGGATCGACGGCGCGGCCCACCGGGCGGCGCTGGAGGCTGGCGGGCGCACCATCGCGGTGCTGGGGTGTGGGGTGGACCGGGTCTACCCGCCGGAGCACCGGGAACTGGCCCGCCAGATCGCTGCCCACGGGGCGCTGATCAGCGAATATCCCCTGGGCACCCCGCCGGAGGCGGGGAACTTCCCCCCCCGCAACCGGCTCATCAGCGGGCTCAGCCTGGGGGTGCTGATCACCGAGGCGGGGCGCGGCAGCGGAGCGCTGATCACCGCCGACTACGCCGCCGAGCAGGGACGGGATGTCTTCGCCGTGCCCGGCTCTATCCTGGCGGCGGGGTCGGCCGGCACCAACCGCCTCATCCAGGATGGGGCCAGGATGGTGCTGGAGCCGGCCGACGTTCTGCGAGAGCTGAACCTGACCATGGTGGCCGAGCAGGCCCAGGCGCGAGAGACGCTCCCGGCCACCGAGACCGAGGCCGCCCTCCTGGCCCACCTGGGCCCGGAGCCGGTCCACGTGGACGAACTGGGCCGCGCCGCCAGCCTCCCCATCGCTCAGATCACCAGCACTCTGGCGATGATGGAGCTGAAGGGGCTCGTCCGTCAGGTGGGGGGGATGAAGTACGTAGCGGCGCGGGAGCCGGGGGTGGAGTACAGCTTGAAACCAGAAACCTGAAACCATTTCAGATTCCACGTCAAAGGTGGGAGGACAGGATGGCTTTTTATGCATTGATTATGGCCGGCGGCGGTGGAACCCGGCTGTGGCCCCTCAGCCGCCGCTCCCGGCCCAAGCAGGCCCTCACCCTGGTGGGTGAGCGGACGATGTTCGAGCATGCCGTGGACCGCATCGCGCCGGTCTTCCAGCCGGACGAGGTCTACGTCGTCACCGGCGCGGACCAGGTGGAACGGCTGATGCTCCAGGCTCCGGAGCTGCCGAGGGAGAACTTCATCGTCGAGCCGATGGGGCGGGGGACAGCCCCCGCCATCGGTTTGGGGGCGATCCATATGAAGCGGCGCGACCCCGAGGCGGTGATGGCCGTCCTCACCGCCGACCATTTCATCCGCGATGTGGAGCAGTTCCGGCGGGTGCTGGTCGCGGCGGCCCGCGTCGCCGAGCGAGGTCACCTGGTCACCCTGGGCATCACTCCCGCTTTCCCCTCCACCGGCTTCGGCTACATCAGGCAGGAGGAGCAACTGGACGGGGTGGACGGCTTCCCCGTCTTCCGCGCCCAGCGGTTCACCGAGAAGCCCAGCCCGGAGACCGCCTTTCATATGGTCGAATCCGGGCGCTATTCGTGGAACAGCGGTATGTTCATCTGGCGGGTGGACCGTATTATGGGGGAGTTCGCCGGGCAGATGCCCGATTTCTACGCCCAGTTGGCCCAGATCGAATCGGTGTTGGGGACGCCGGCCTACGAACCCACCCTCCAGCGCATCTGGCCGGAGGTGACGCCCCAGACTATCGACTACGGGGTGATGGAGGGAGCGGAGGACGTGGTGGTCATCCCGGTGGACATCGGCTGGTCGGACGTGGGGAACTGGTCCAGTATGCGGGAGATCCTGCCCGCCGACGAGGAAGGCAACGTGGTGGTGGGGGAGCACCTGGGGCTGGATACCCATAACACCATTCTCTTTGGGCGCGACCGGCTCGTCGCTACCATCGGCCTGGAAAACATGATCGTTGTAGACGCTGAGGATGCCCTTCTCGTCTGCCCCATCGAGCGAGAGCAGGAGGTGCGGGAGCTGGTGCGACGGCTGAGGGAGATGGGGAGGAAGGATCTCTTGTAGTGACCGATGGCCGAGGGTCAATGACCAATGACGAATGATCGATTGGGAGGTTGTAGTTAGATGGGCGATGCCGAGGGCTTGAGGCTGGAGGCCTACTGCGTCCGCTGCCGAGACAAGCGAGAGATCCAGAACCCCGAGCCGGTCTTCACCGCCGCCGGGCGGCCGGCCACGCGGGGGACCTGCCCGGTGTGCGGGACGACGCTTTTCCGAATGGGGGCCACGCCAGCCCACGATGGGCTGGACCCCCCGCCCCCGCCCAAGAAGGATGGCCGGCTGGTGATCGTCGAATCGCCGGCCAAGGCCCGCACCGTGGGACGTTTCTTGGGCCAGGGGTATACCGTCCGCGCCTCGGTGGGCCACGTGCGGGACTTGCTCCGCTCCTCGATGTCGGTGGACGTGGAGAACGACTTCGCCCCTCGCTACCGGGTGCCCAACGAGAAGCGACAGGTGGTGAAGGAGCTGCAGGAGGAGGTCAAGAAGGCGGCGGAGGTCTATCTGGCCACCGACCCCGACCGGGAGGGGGAGGCCATCGCCTGGCACCTGATAGAGGCGGCGAAGATCAAACCCTCCCAGGCCCGACGGGTGGTCTTCCACGAGATCACCCGGGAGGCCATCGAGGAGGCCTTCTCTCATCCCAGCAGGATCAATATGGACTTGGTGAACGCCCAGCAGGCCCGCCGCATCCTGGACCGGTTGGTGGGTTACAGCCTGAGCCCGCTGCTCTGGCGGAAGGTGCGCGGGCGGCTCAGCGCCGGACGGGTGCAGTCGGTGGCGGTCCGCTTGGTGGTGGAGCGGGAGCGGGAGATTCAAAACTTCGTGCCCCAGGAGTACTGGTCCATCGAGGCGGAGCTGGCGAAACAGGAGGACCGGCGTCCGCCGCGCAGCTTCATCGCCAAGCTCCACCGCATCCGGGGGGAGGAGGTGGACCTGAAGGATGAGTCTGCGACGCAGGCGGTGGTGGACGAGCTGGAACAGGCCACCTACGTGGTCGGCTCGGTCAAGAAGGGGCAGCGAAGGCGGAAGCCCTATCCCCCCTTCATCACCAGCACAATGCAGCAGGAGGCCTCCCGCCGTCTGCGCTTCACCCCGAGGCGCACCATGCGCATCGCCCAGCAGCTCTACGAGGGGATCGACCTGGAGGGGAATGGGCTGGTGGGCCTGATCACTTATATGCGCACCGACTCGACCAACGTGGCCGAGCAGGCCCAGGCGGAAGCGCGGGAGTTCATTGCCCAAAGGTATGGCGAGAAGTTCCTCCCCCTCAAGCCTCCCCGGTACAAGACGCGGGCCAAGAAGGCCCAGGAGGCCCACGAGGCAATCCGGCCCACCTCCGTCTTCCGGGAGCCGGACGGGATCAAGGAGCACCTGACCCGGGATCAGTACCGGCTCTACAAGCTGATCTGGCAGCGGTTCGTCGCCAGCCAGATGGAGCGGGCGGTCTACGATACGATCCGGGTGGAGGTGCTGGCAGGGCCGAACGGCGCAGGGGGACCGCAGGGCACGGCGGAATCGCGCCCCTACCTGTTCCGCGCCTCCGGTTCTACCCTTCGCTTCCCGGGCTTCCTGGTGGTCTACGAGGAGGCGAGGGACGAGGACGCCGCTGAGGAGAAACCGACTCAACAGATCCCACCGCTGACGGTGGACGAGGTGCTCGATCTGGTGCGGTTGATCCCCGAGCAGCACTTCACCCAGCCGCCGCCCCGCTACACGGAGGCGACCCTGGTGCGGACGCTGGAAGAGTACGGCATCGGCCGCCCCTCCACCTACGCGCCCATCCTGACGACTATCCAGCAGCGGGGATACATCCGGCGAGACGGGAGACGGCTGGTGCCCACTGAGACCGGCTTTCTGGTCAACGACCTCCTGGTGGAGCATTTTCCCACCGTGATGGACTACGGTTTCACCGCCCAGATGGAGGAGCGGTTGGATGAGATCGCCGCGGGTCGGCGGGAGTGGGTGCCGGTGGTGCGGGACTTCTACGTCCCCTTCAAGCAGCGGCTGGATGAGGCCGATCGGAAGATCGAGAAGGTGGACCTGGGACCGGAGGAGGTGGGGCGGGATTGCCCGGAGTGCGGCAAGCCCCTGATCGTCCGCTGGGGGCGGTATGGGAAGTTCGTCGGCTGCAAGGGTTTTCCTGAGTGTCGGTATACCGAACCGTGGCTGGAGAAGGTGGGGGTGAAGTGCCCCAAGTGCGGTGGGGACCTGGTGGAGAAGCGGACCCGCAAGGGGCGGATCGGCTACGGCTGCTCCAATTACCCCAAGTGCGAGTTCTGGGTCTGGAAGCGGCCTCTGCCCCAGCCCTGCCCCGCCTGCGGTGGCCTCCTGACCGAGGGGCGCAAGGGTCAGGCCCGCTGTAACGACTGCGGAGCGGAGGTGGCGCTGGATGAGCTGCCCGAGGCCGAGGAGGAGCCTGTCGGATAGGTAGAGATGGACCTGCTGGTCGCCACCCATAACCCGGGCAAGATGCGGGAGTTCCGTGCCCTGCTGGCCTCGCTCCCTGCCCAGATCCTCTTCCCCCCGGACCTGGGACTTATGGTGGAGGTGGTGGAGGACGGGGCGACCTACGTCGAGAACGCCCGGATCAAGGCTGAGGCCTATGTCCGTGCGATCGGGGGGCGCGATGGAATCGCGCCCCTGGTCTTGGCGGACGACTCAGGCCTGGAGGTGGACGCCCTGGGCGGGGCCCCTGGCATCCACTCCGCCCGCTACACCTCCGGCTCCGACACCGACCGGCTCTCCGCGCTGCTGGCCCGTCTGGAAGAGGTCCCCTGGGAACGGCGTACCGCCCGGTTCCGCTGCGTCGTCGTCATCGTCACCCCTCGGGGAGATCTCCACATCGCCGAGGGGAGCTGCGAGGGGGTCATCGCCACCGAGCCGGCCGGGGAGGGGGGCTTCGGCTACGATCCCCTCTTCTATCTGCCTGAGTTCGGCTGCACGATGGCCGAGCTGCCGGTCCGGGCCAAGAACCAAATCAGCCACCGGGCGAGGGCGGTGCGGGCAGCGCTACCCCTCCTGCGACGGCTGCTCGCTGCGGGGGGCTGACGCCGGTCCGGCAGATTCACCGGTGGAGAGGGACGGATGGTTTCCGAGTTCGAAAGAGTGCGCGCTATGCTGGCTCAGGCCCTGGCCGAGGCCCGGTCGCGGGGCGCCAGCCGGATCACCGAGTTGCATCTGGTGCTGTACGATTCCTCACCGGAGACGGAGGCGAACCTGCGGCAAACGGTGCGGGAGCTGAGCCTGAACACGCTGGCCGAACACGCCCAAGTCATTCTCCATCCGGCGCCCAGTCGGTTTATCTGCTGGAACTGTTGTGGCCTTCGTTTCGAGAGCGACGACCCCGAGGCCGTCTGCCCCAACTGCGGTCACAAGGGCTTCTTGGTTCCTCCTGACATCACTTTTGCGTTGGAGCATGTAGAGGCTGGCTGAGGGAGGAGCCCTGATAGCTGACGGCGTGTCCGAGCCTGGTTGTTGGTACTATCTCACAATGTGGTGCGGCGAGCGAGACCGTCCTTCGACTCCGGCGGCTTCGCCGCCTCCGCTCAGGACGCGGAACGAAGTTGAGCCGAAGAGCGCCCAAGGCAGGAAGTCGGGGTCTGTTGTGTGAGGGCGCACGGGCTGATGCGTCAGGCGCTCCCCGGCCATCGAGGGGGTGATGGGGACCCGCGGGCTGAACGTGGTGCTGCGGGATGCGGGGCTGGAGCGGTACGTCGACAACCTGCCGCCGGACAACCTGGAGTTGGGGGCGCATGCCCGGGAACACGCCGCCCTCGACCGAGCGGTGCAGGCCTTCTACGGCCGGGCGGGCAAGGGAACGGGCCTGCTGGTTCCTGGTCGAGGCTACCCAAACCGCCCGGTGATGTAGTCCTCAGTGCGTTGGTCCCGGGGCCGGGTGAAGAGCTCCTCCCCCAACCCCTCCTCGATCAGCTCCCCCTGGAGCATGAAGACGGCGTAGTCCGCCACGCGGGCGGCCTGCTGGACGTTGTGGGGCACGATCACGACGGTGTAATCCCGCTTCAGTTGCTGGAGGCTGTCCTCCACCTTTGCCGTGGAGATGGGGTCCAGGCCGGAGGTGGGGGCGTCCAGCAGGATCACCTCCGGCTCCAGCATCAGCGTGCGGGCCAGACACAGCCGTTGTTGCTGCCCGCCGGATAGCTCGCTGGCGGGATCGTCCAACCGGTCCTTCACCTCGTCCCACAGCGCGGCCGCCTCCAGGCTCTCCCGTATCTTCTGCTCCAACCATCGCCGGTCCCGCACCCCCGCCAGTTGCGGGCCATAGGTCAGGTTATGGCGGATGGTCATCGGCAGGGGGACCGGCGTGGCGAAGACCATTCCCACCCGGCGGCGCAGCGCCGTCACGTCCAGCCCTGGTCTGTAGATATCCTCCCCGTCCAGCAGCACCCGCCCCTCCATCCGCCCCCCCTCCACCAGATCGTTCAATCGGTTGAGAAGTCGCAGCAGCGTGGACTTGCCGCCGGCGGCGGGGCCGAAGATGGCGGTGACCTGGCGGGGATAGATGGAAAGACTCACATCCCGCAAGGCATAACTGCGGCCGTCGTAGGTATAGGAGACATCCTCCAGCCGGAACTTAGGTGCTTCCTTCATCGAACCTGCAATCTGCTCCTCTCCCTCACCACTGTCTCCGGGCGCGGAACCGGCTGCGGATGACCGTTGCCAGCCCGTTCATCGAGAGGACGAAGATCAGGAGGACCAGCGCGGTGCCGTACTGGATGCGGACGGGCATTCCCGGCACCTGGGTGCTGATGACGAACAGGTGATATGGAAGGGCCATTGTCTGGTCGAAGATGGAGCGGGGGAGGCGGGGCAGGAAGAAGGCGGCGACGGTGAAGAGGATGGGAGCCGTCTCCCCGGCGGCCCGTTCCAGGCCCAGGATGACGCCGGTGAGGATGCCGGGCAGCGCCTGGGGCAGGACGATCCGCCGCACCGTCTGCCAGCGGGTGCCACCCAGTGAGATGCTCACCACGCGGAAGGACTGGGGTACCGCTCGCAGCGCCTCCTCGGCGGTGCTGATGATCACCGGGAGGGTCATGATCGCCAATGTCAGCGAGCCGGCCAGGATGGAGGTGCCGAGGCGCAGGAAGAGGACGAAGAGCCCCAGGCCGAAGAGGCCGTAGACCACCGAGGGAACCCCCGCCAGGTTGATGATAGCCAACCGGATCAGCCGGGTGAGGGTGGTGTCGCGGGCGTACTCCGCCAGGTAGATCGCCACCGCTACCCCCAACGGCACAGCGAAGACGGCGGTGCCCAGGGTCAGGAGCACCGTTCCCACGATGGCCGGGAGGATTCCCCCGGCCCGCATCCCCTCCCGAGGCATCGCGGTGAGGAACTCCCACGAGATCGCGGGAGCGCCCTCCGCCACGATGATGCCCACCACCAGCAGGATGGGGAGCACGACCGCCATCGCTGCCAGGGCCAGGAGGGTGTAACCCAGTCGCTGCTTCAGGTGTCTGGACATTGCAGGTCGCTTATCGTTTATCGTTGATCCCGGAATCTGGGCCTCATGAGAGCAGCCGTCCGTGCCGCCGCCGCTGTCGGAAGATGGACCAGGCGGCGATCAGGTTGATGAGGAAGGTGACCAGGAAGAGGACCAGCCCGATGGCGAAGAGGACGTGGTAGTGGGTGCTTCCCCGGGCCACCTCCCCCATCTCGGCAGCAATGGTGGCGGTCATCGTGCGGACCGGGCGCAGAAAGGAGTCGGCGGTGAGGGGCATGCGGGCGGCGTTGCCCGTCACCATCATCACCGCCATCGTCTCCCCGATGGCCCGCCCGATCCCCAGCATCATCGCCGTCAGGATCCCCGACCGGGCCGCCGGGACGGTGACCCGCCAGATCGTCTGCCAGCGGGTGGCCCCCAGCGCCAGCGCCGCGTCCCGGTAGGAGCGGGGTACCGCGTCCAGCGCGTCCTCCGCCACGCTGACGATGGTGGGCAGGGCCATGTAGGCCAGCATCACCGAGCCGGTCAGCGCCGTCAGCCCGGTGGGGGCGTCCAGGAACTCCCGCACCAATGGGGAGATGGCCACCATCCCCAGGAACCCCAGCACCACCGACGGAATACCCGCCAGGACCTCGATGAAGGGCTTGAGCACCTCTCGCATCCACCGGGGAGCGACCTCCGCAACGAAGACCGCCGTCAGGAGCCCCAGGGGCAGGCTGACCATCGCCGCACCGGCGGTCACCAGGAGCGATCCCAGCACCAACGGCAGGATGCCGAAACGGGCCTCGTTGGGATACCAGCGGGTTTGGAGCAGCTCTCCCGGGGGAATCTCCAGGAAGGCTGCCCCCCCCTCCTGGATTAGAAATAGGAAGATGAGGACCAGGAAGAGGATGACCAGGATGCCGGTGGCCCGGATCAGCCGCTCGGTGAAGGATTCCACTGCCCTCTCTTTCCCCCTACCTCGCTCTCTCATCCTTCTCGGCGTTTATCCGTGTCTCTATGGTGTTCCGTGGGACATAAGTGTATGGCTCCCGTGTCATTGATCTATCCGCAACGGCACGAAGCCCAGCTCCCCCACGATCCTTTGCCCCTCCGGCGAGCGGATCCAGGCCAGGTAGTCGGCGATGACTCCCGCCGGCTCGCCGGCAGTGTACATATAGAGATCGCGGGAGATGGGGTAGGTCCCGTCGTTCACCGACTCCACCGTGGGCAGCACGAACGGTCCGCCCGGACCGCGGGCCACGGCGATGGTCTTCTGGTCCGGCGTCACATACCCCAGCCCGTCGTAGCCGATGGCGTTGGGGTTCTGCCGCACCTCGGCGCTGATCCCCTCCGACGAGGGCATCAGCAGCGTCTCGGGTGAGAACAGGGTGGTGTTGTCGGAGTCGCCCAACCGGACCACCTGCTCCAGGAAGTAGACGTGGGTGCCGGAGTTGGACTCGCGGGAGAGGAGGACGATGGGCCGGTCCTCTCCGCCTACTTCCGACCAGTTGGTGATGCGGCCGCTGAAGATGTCGGAGATCTGCCGGAGGGTGAGGCGGTCCACCGGGTTGGAGGGGTGGACGACGACGGCGATGGCATCCCGGGCGATGACATGCTCTACCGGCGTGATGCCATTGGCCTCAGCGGACTCCCTTTCCTCTGGCTTGATCTTCCGGGAGGCGTTGGCGATATCGACGGTGCCGTTGATCAGGCCGGCGATGCCGGTGCCGGACCCCCCGCCGGTGACGGCGATGCGGACCTCGGGGTGGAGCGTCTGGTAGGTCTCCGCCCAGGCCAGGGCCAGGTTGACGATGGTATCGGAGCCGACGTTTTGGATAGCGGTGGCGAGGGGCTGATCGGCCCCGCCCCCCGGCTCCGGCGGGCGGCAGGCTACGAGGAGAAGCAGCGGGAGCAACGCCAGGAACGGTCTACGCATCGGGAAGATTATAACACCCTGGCGGGGGAAGGCAAGCCTCGCTTGGGCGTGATTCACATTTGGGGCAGGTCGGCCGGATGGGGGGTGAGGCCCACCTTTTCGGCGGCAGCCCACAACCGCCGGTCGAAGGTGGAGAAGGTGACCGGCTCTCCTAGCGCGTCCTGCCAGAGGGAGGCAGCCGCCAGGTGGACGGCGTCGTACCCCCTTAGCCCGTGCTCCCAAGCCAGCCCGTCGGCCCGAGAGACGACCACCTCCGTCACCTGCACCCGGATCATGTCCGGCCATTCCCCGCGGAAGACCCCCGCGGCGGCCAGTGCCTCCTCTTCGGTCAGCGCGCCGACGCGCACGGCGCGGGCCAGCGCGGCGGTCACCTCCGCCCGGGAGATCGACGCGGTGCCCACAGCGATGGCCTCGGCGATAGCCCGGCCCACCTCGGCCGAGCTCACCTCCGCCACGTACCGTTTGACCAGCGCGCTGGCGTCTAGGTAGAGGACCATCCCCGATCCTCGAGCAGCAGGTCGGCCACCGACCGCTCACCACGGGTGCGGGCCACCGGCGCCAGCGGGGGCAGCCGCTGCCCGCTCCAGGCGACCATCCCCGCCTCGACCAGTTCCCGCATCCGCTCCTCCGGCGAGGCGACCAACGGGACGATCCGGCCGACAGGCCGCCCTCGCTCCGTGATGACGATCGTCGCCCCGGCCTTGACCCGCCGCAGATAGGCGCTCAGTCGCGCCTTCAACTCCCGCACGCCTACTGTGGTCACACCCATCCTGTCCCTCCTGCAACCTGTAACCACATTATACGCGAGGTGACTACAAATGTCAAGGGGGCCTCGCCTGGCGACGGTGGAATGGTACGAGTGGCTGCTGACCGAGTACTGCGACTACGTGGAGGCGCTGGGGCTTCAGTGGGACGATCCCGACACGCCGGACGCCTCGCCAGGGTCTCGCCGGTAGACCACCTGGAGATCGGATAGGTAAGGGAGGAGCCGGGCGACAGCACTTTGCATACCGGAGTTTGCGAAAGAGCGGAATTGTGGTAGAATACCCGGCGAATGGAAAAGAGAACAAGGTCGTCCTTGTTCTGCATTCTGCCGAGGTAGCTCAGCCTGGTAGAGCACCTGACTGAAAATCAGGGGGTCGACAGTTCAAATCTGTCCCTCGGCACCTGGTTCAACGCGACAAGACGGCCGATTTGTTTGCAGGCCGTCGGAGCGGCCCTTTGCCGGGCCGCCTGGGAAGAAAACGGCCCGGCCAGGGATGGCCGGGTATTATATTTCCAGTTGCTTAACGAGCTGCTGAGACCATGGCCGGGTTACACCTCGTCGCCTTCGCCATCCTGATGGCCACTCGCTTCATCAAATCTATCGCCTACCGAAAGTCAACAACTCGC
>DQUX01000255.1 GCA_015662065.1 Anaerolineales bacterium
ACCAAGCCCTGCGGGCTGAAAGCCAGCCCCCGAAGGGGGCTTTGCCGCCTGAGCCGGGCGGTTCAGCGCCCGGCGGGATGGGCAAGCAGCACCAACACTCAAGAGGGAGGCTACCCCGGAATGGGATTCCGGATAAGGGTAAGGTAATAGCTTGACAAACCGGTGTTTCTGCGGCATAATGTCTTTAGATCCAACGGAGAATCCGCCAAAGGCTACGACGGAGAAGAGTAGGCGGGACCTTCGGGACGCCAGGGAGGTGGGGCCTGGGACTGAGAGCTCCGCCCGAACGAAACCCGCTGAAGTTCGCTCCTGAGCCGACGGGTGAAACTCGTGCTGGAGGCTGGTGGCTTGAGCACGAGCAAGTAGTCCGCTCCGCAGGCCCTGCGTTATCGGGGCAGCCGATCGCGCCCGCGGGCGCTGTCGGTGAAACGAGAGGGCTCCGCCCGGAGCCAAGTGGGGTGGTACCACGGGAGTCGGCACGCTCTCGTCCCCAGGGGCGAGGGCGTTTGCCGTTCTGGTCGCTAGAAGCAGGTTGCTGACAGATCGATCACAAGGAGTGTGGCCTATGTTGGAGCAATTGAGCCAACTGGAGGCAGAAGCCCTCACATCACTGGAGGACGCGGAGGATGAGGCGGATTTGGAGGAGTGGCACCGGTCCTATCTGGGGCGGAGAGGAAGGCTGACGCTCCTGCTCCGTTCCGTGGGGGACCTGCCCAAAGAAGAGCGGCCCGCGGTTGGCCGACGCGGCAACCAGGTCAAGCGGGCGCTGGAGGCGGCCTATGAAGCCCGTCGGGAGACGGTCCGCCGGGCAAGCCTGGCCCGCTTGCTGGCGGAGGGAGCAGTGGACGTGACCCTGCCGGGCCGCCCCACCGGCCCAGGCCACCTGCACATCACCACCCAGACCCTGCGGGAGATCATCGCTATCTTCGCCGAGATGGGCTTCCAGGTCTACGAGGCCCCCGATGTCGAAACCGATGAGATGAACTTCGGACTGCTCAATATGCCCCCCCACCACCCCGCCCGCGATATGTGGGACACGTTCTGGATCAGCGACACACTCCTGTTGCGCACCCACACCTCGCCGGGTCAGATCCGGGTGATGCGGGAGCGGTATCCCGAACCCATCCGCGTCATCCTGCCCGGCAAGTGCTACCGGTACGAGCAGGTCACCGCCCGCTCCGAGCACCAGTTCTACCAAGTGGAAGGGCTGGCGGTAGGACACGGTATCACGATGACCGACCTGATCGGCACGCTGACCCAGCTCGCCCGGCGACTCTACGGGCCCGAGCGGAGCATTCGTATCCGCGGCTCCTACTTCCCCTTCACCGAGCCCAGCATCGAGGCGGATATGGACTGCATTCTCTGCGGCGGGGAGGGATGCCGGGTCTGCAAATACAGCGGCTGGCTAGAGATAGCCGGAGCGGGGATGGTGCACCCCGTCGTATTGAGAAACGGCGGCTACGACCCCGACGAGTGGAGCGGGTTTGCCTTCGGGATGGGGGTGGAGCGACCGGCGATGCTCAAGTATGGCATCGACGACATCCGCCTCTTCTACGGCAGCGACCTGCGGTTCCTGCGGCAGTTCTAGGAGACGAGGGGACGAACCACGGAGACAATGGGCCAAAAAGCGGGCGCAAAAAACCAGGCACGAATTTGCAAGAGGCGGGTTCGTAGTAGCGGCTTCAGCCGCTTTTGCCCCTTTGGAACGGCTAAAGCCGTCACTACGAACTAAGAACGCCGGAATCGAAGGAAACTTTGCGCTCTTTGTGGTTCGATACCAGCCGCAGGCGGTCGGCAACACCGGAG
>DQUX01000296.1 GCA_015662065.1 Anaerolineales bacterium
CCGTCACCGCCTGGCTCCAGGCCCCCACCGGAGAGCAGCGGGCCGCGCTGGCCCGGGCCTGGCGGGATGACCCCACCTGGAACGACCTCTGGCACGTCCCTACCCTCCGCCCCGACCCCACCGGCTCCTGGCGCAACGACCCCCTCCTGGCCCGACAGGCCATCCTCCACCACCTCTCCGCCTGCCGACCGGGGGAGTGGTACAGCCTGGCCGCCTTCATCACCGCCGTCAAGGATATCGATCCCGATTTCCAACGACCCGACGGGGACTATACCACCTGGTACATCCGGGACGCAGCCACCGATACCTACCTGAGCGGCTTCGAATCGTGGGAGGCGGTGGAGGGAGCGCTCATCCGCTACGTGATCACCAGCCCGCTGGCCTGGCTGGGATTGGTAGACCTGGGAGGAGAGGAGAAACCCACCTTCTTCCGCCTCTCCCCCGCCGGGGCGGCCTTCCTGGGACTGACGGAACCGGGGCCGGAACCGGCACAGCCCCCTCCGCCGCTGACCATCCGGCCAGACCTGACCGCCCTGGTCCCCCCCGCCCGGCGATACGAGCGGTTCCAGTTGAGCCGGGTGGCCGACTGGGTCCACACCGGCGACCCCTACGTCTACCGGCTGACCCCCGCCTCGCTGGAGCGGGCCCGACGGCAGAGGATCCCACCGGAGAAGGTGATCGCCTTCCTGAAAGAGGCCGCAGCCGGCGAGGTCCCCCGAACCCTGGAGAGAGCCCTGGCCCGTTGGGCCCGCCACGGCCCCCAGGTACGACTGGAGCAGGGGCTCCTGCTGCGGGTACAGGACGAGGGGCTGATGCAGAGGATCGCCACCACCCCCGCCACCCGCCGCTTCATCCGCGAGATCGTCGGCCCGACGACGGCGCTGGTCGCCCCGGCCGACTGGCCCCGGCTGGCGCGGGCGCTGGTGGAACAGGGCCTACTGCCGGATGTGAAGGGGCTGGAGGAGTAGGGGGCAAGAGGAAAACGGAGGGCACATGCAGCACACAACTCACAACTCGCAACTCGCAGCCCAAGCCTTTCAGGAGCGATTTGGGTACCCCCCGGCGATTGTGGTGCGCGCTCCGGGACGGGTGAACCTCCTGGGAGGCCACACCGACTACAACGAGGGGTACGTCCTGCCGGCGGCGGTGGACCGAGCCGCCTGGGTCGCAGCGGCCCCGGTATCGGAGCCCGTGGGGCGGATCGTGGCACTGGACCTGGGGGAGGAGGCAACCTTCTCCCTCACCCCCGTCCCGCCCCCGGCGGGTGGCTGGGCGGATTACCCCCGGGGGGTCGCCTGGGCGCTGGCGGAACGAGGGCTGGAGCTCACCGGTGTGGAGGCGGCGCTGACCTCCGACGTGCCGGTGGGTGCTGGCCTCTCCTCCTCCGCGGCCGTGGAGGTGGCCTTCGCCTGGGCCTGGCGGACCCTCTCCGGGTTCGATCTGGACCGGACTGAGTTGGCGCTGGCCTGCCAACAGGCCGAGAACGACTATGTGGGGGTCCGCTGCGGGGTGATGGACCAGATGGCCGCGGTCTGGGGGCGGGCGGGCCACGCCATCCTCCTGGACTGCCGGACGCTGGAGGTGGAACCGGTCCGGCTGCCGGATGGGGTCGCTATCCTCGTGGCCGATACCACCGTGCGGCGGGAACTGGCCTCTTCCGAGTACAACCGCCGCCGCCGGGAATGTGAGGAGGCGGTGCGCCTTCTCTCCCGCCACCTGCCCTCCATCCGCGCCCTGCGCGACGTCTCCCCCGAGGAGTTCGCCCGCCTCCAGCACCACCTACCTCCTCCGCTGCGCCAGCGTGCCCGCCACGTGATCGCCGACAACGCACGGGTCCTGGAAGCAGTGAGGGCCCTACAGGCAGGGGACCTCGAGCGGATGGGAGAGGCGATGCGGCGGTGTCACCGGAGCCTGCGGGACGATTACGAGGTCAGTTCGCCCGAACTGGACCTCCTGGCGGAGACGGCCTGGAATGTTCCGGGATGTTACGGCGCGCGGCTCACCGGGGCCGGCTTCGGCGGCTGCGTGGTGGCGTTGGTCGCGGAGACCGCCGTAGACGACCTCGCCGCAGCGCTGCGGCGGACCTACCAGGCCCGCTTTCGCCGACGGCCCACCATCTACACCTGCCGCGCCGCCGACGGCGTCACCTGAAGGTGCGACGCGCTTTACAATAACAAAGGGGCGGTCCCTCTCGGATCGCCCCTTCTCCCTTTCCCCTGCCGCTACTCGTCCAGCGGCTCCATCGTCATCAGGCCGGGCTCGGTCTCGATAGACGGCGCGGGCATCAGCGGCGGCATCGGCTTCTCCTCCTCCGGCCGCCGGATCGCGACCCCCTCGTAGGAGTCGATCGGCCCGTCCGATTCCAGGCTGTCGCCCCGATACCCGGTCCCCGCGGAGATCAACTTGCCAATGATCACGTTCTCCTTGAGACCGTACAGCCGGTCCACCTTCCCCTCGATGGCCGCCCTTGCCAGCACCTTGATGGTGTGCTGGAAGGAGGCGGCGGCGAGGAAACTCTCGGTAGCGAGGGCGGCCTTGGTAACCCCGAGGAGTATCGCCCGTCCTGTGGCCGGCCGCCCACCCTCGGCGACCACCGTCCGGTTGATCTCCTGCAGCGCCATCCGATCCACCAGATCGCCCGGCAGGAGGTCCGTATCTCCGCAATCCACCACCTGCATCTTCCCCAACATCTTGCGGATGATGACCTCGAAGTGCTTGTCGTTGATGTTCACCCCCTGGGATCGATAGACCCGCTGGATCTCCGAGAGGATGTACATCTGGGTCGCTTCGCGCCCCAGCACCTGGAGGATGCGGTGGGGGTTCTTGATCCCCTCCGCAAGCTGAGTGCCCGCCTCGATGCGCTGCCCCTCGGCCACCAGGAGGCGCGCCGCCGACGGGATCTCGTACTCCCGCTCCTCCCGGCGCTCGTAGGCGACCTTCACCTGGCGACCCTCGCGGCGGACGACCCCCTTATGCCGGGCCAGCATCTCGTTGTCGCCCCGCTTGGCGATCAGGTCGCCCACCTCAACAGCCTGCCCGTCCTCCACCTTGATCCCCCAGTTGCCGGGGATCTCGTACTCGTCGGTGAAGACCTCACTCCTGACCACCCGGACCTTTTTCCGGCCGTCGGAGCGAATGATATGCACAACCCCGTCGATGTCCGAGATCTCCGCCTCCCCCTTGGGATGCTTACGGGCCTCGAACAACTCCTCCACCCGGGGCAGACCGCTGGTGATGTCCCCGCCCGCCGCCACACCGCCGGTGTGGAACGTCCGCAGCGTGAGCTGGGTGCCGGGCTCGCCGATGGACTGTGCGGCGACGATGCCCACCGCCGCCCCCACGTGCACCATCTTACCCCGACCCAGGTCCCGCCCGTAGCAGAGCACGCAGATTCCACGCCTCAGAGAACAGGTCATCGGCGAGCGGACGAAGACCGCCTCCACACCGGCCGCATCGATGGCCTCCATCCTACCCTCGTCGATCTCCTCATTGCGATCCACGACGACCTCGCCGGTCTCAGGATGGACCACAGGGGCAGCCGCCACGCGGCCGATCAGCCGCTCGGCCATCGTCTGCCCTCCCACGTCGTCCTCCAGCCGGATCCAGATACCGCTCCGGGTGCCGCAGTCGTGGGCGTTGACAATCACATCCTGCGCCACATCCACCAGACGCCGGGTCAGGTAGCCCGCGTCGGCGGTGCGCAGGGCCGTGTCGGCCAACCCCTTGCGAGAGCCGTGGGTGCTGATGAAATACTCCAGCGCCGAGAGACCCTCCCGCAGGTTGGACCGAATGGGCAGGGGGATGATCCGTCCCGAGGGATCGGCCATCAACCCCCGCATACCGGCCAACTGAGAGATCGGGCCGAAGCCTCCCTTGGAGGCACCGGACTGGGCCATCACCGCCACCGGGCCGCTAGGGTCCAGCGCGCGGGAGACCGCCTGGGCCACCTCCTCCCGGGCGCGGCTCCAGAGGTCGATGGTGCGGGCGTACTGCTCCTCGCTGGTCAGCAGGCCCCGCCGGTACTGCCGCTCCACCTGCGCGACCTGCGCCGTGGCCTCCTCCAGGATGTGCGATTTCTCCTTCGGGACCGTCAGGTCGGCGATGGCGATGGTCACCCCAGAACGCGTCGCGTACTGGAAACCGATGTCCTTGACCCGGTCCACCAGCTTCGTCGTCGCCTCCTCCCCCAACCGCCGATAACAGACCCCCACCAACTCCTGCAGCGACCCCTTGTCCAGTGTCTCATTGACGAACCGCAGCGGATCGGGCAGAATCCGGTTGAAGAGACAGCGGCCCACCGTCGTCTCCATCGGCTTCGGCGGCGGCGGGCTCTCCTCATAGACCTGCCCCACCTTGATACGGGCGTGCAGGTCCACATAGCGGAGGCTGTAGGCCAACTCCACCTCGTCCAGGTCGGTGAAGATCTTGCCGTCTCCCTTGTGCGGCCCGTCCGTCTCCATCGTGAGGTAGTAGACCCCCAGGCACATATCCTTGGTGGGCCCCACGATGGGCCGCCCATCGGCCGGCTTGAGGAGGTTCCGGGTCGCCAACATCAGCTTGCGGGCCTCCTCCACCGCCCGCTTGGAGAGGGGGATATGGACCGCCATCTGGTCCCCATCGAAGTCGGCGTTGAAGGCCGCGCAGACCAGGGGGTGGATCTGGATCGCCTTCCCCTCCACCAGCACCGGCTCGAAAGCCTGGATGCCCAACCGGTGCAGCGTGGGGGCCCGGTTCAGGAGGACCGGCCGGTCCTGGATCACCTCCTCCAGCACCTCCCACACCTCGGGACGTTGCCGCTCGATGATCCGCTTGGCCGCCTTGACGTTGCTGGCGTAGTTGTACTCCACCAACTTGCTGATCACGAAGGGCCGGTAGAGCTCCAGCGCCATCTCCTTGGGCAACCCGCACTGGTGCAGCTTCAGCTTGGGGCCGATGACAATGACCGACCGGCCGGAGTAATCCACCCGCTTGCCCAGCAGGTTGCGCCGGAACCGACCCTTCTTCCCCTTGAGCATGTCGCTCAGCGATTTCAACTGCCGACGACCCCGGCGGGAGAGGGCCTTTCCCCGCTGGCTGTTGTCGATCAGACTGTCCACCGCCTCCTGGAGCATCCGTTTCTCGTTGCGGATGATCACGTCGGGCGCGCCCAGTTCCACCAATCGCTTAAGACGGTTGTTCCGGTTGATCACCCGCCGGTACAGGTCATTCAGATCGGAGGTGGCGAACCGCCCGCCGTCCAACTGCACCATCGGCCGCAGGTCGGGCGGGATGACGGGCAGGATGGTGAGGACCATCCACTCGGGCCGATTGCCGCTCTTGCGCAGCGCCTCCACCACCCGCAGGCGACGGGTCGCCTTCTTCCTGCGCTGCTTGGACCGGTCGTGGCGCACCTGATGCCACAGCTCCTTCGCCACCTTATCCAGGTCCATCCGGCGCAGGATCTCGTAGAAAGCCTCCGCTCCCATCCCGGCCCGGAAGACCTGCCCCCATTTGCTCTTCAGTTCCCGCAGACGGGGTTCGGTGAGGAACTGCATCTGCGCCAGATTCAGCAACTCCTCCCGGTCATCGTCGTGTTGCGCCTGCAGTCCCTCCAGATCCTGGGCCAGTTGCTCCCGGATGCGGGCGATCTCCGCCTCCGTGGCCTCCTGCCAGTGCTGGAGATCCGCTTGCAAGGGGGCCAACTCCCGCTCCCCATCGGCCCGCAGGCGGCCCTCCAGTCGCCCCAACTCCTCTTGGACGACCTGGTTGAGCATCGCCAGGTGCTCCCGGCCAATGGTCTCCCCCTTCCCCACGATGACCGTACCGGTGGGCTTGAAGACCACCGGGGCGCGGGTCTTCGAACCCTGTCGATTCTCCAACCGCTTCCGCAGGCCCTTGACCTCCTTCATCAGAGCCTCGGTCTCCCCGTTCAGCCGCTCCTCGATGCGGTCGCGGACCTCCTGCATCTCCGCTTCGATCCGTGCCCGCTCCTCCGCCAACCGGCCCTCCAGGGCAGCGATGGCCTCCTGGGCGACGCTCTCTACCTCCTGCTTGCGCTGCTCGTACTCCTCCTTGAGCCGCTTGAGCGCCTTCTGTCGGGCCTCTTCATCCACATAGGTGATGACATACTGGGCAAAATAGAGAACCCGGTCCAGATTCCGACGGGAGACGTCCAGGAGAATGCCCAGGAAACTGGGCGTGCGTCGGGTATACCAGATATGGGCCACGGGGGCGGCCAGCTCGATATGGCCCATCCGCTCCCGCCGGACCGACGCCCGGGTTACCTCGACGCCGCACTTATCGCAGATGATCCCCCGATAGCGGACGTTCTTGTATTTACCGCAGTAACACTGCCAATCCTTTGTGGGACCGAAGATCGCTTCACAGAAGAGGCCGTCCTTCTCAGGCCGAAGACGGCGGTAGTTGATCGTCTCCGGCTTGGTGACCTCTCCGTAGGACCAGGCGAGGATCTGCTCTGGCGAGGCAAGACTGATACGTAGGGAAACAAAATTCTGGAACTCAGCCGACTCGTCCGGATACCTCATCCACCCCTCCAGCCTCCGTCTCTGCAAAGAGACATGCACAAATGAAGCGCCTGAGCCCCTGCCTCAGCGCTTCCTTCCACCTCCCCGTTGGTGAGGGTTGAGGGTATTATAAAGTGTTTCCC
>DQUX01000134.1 GCA_015662065.1 Anaerolineales bacterium
CGGTGAACGAGGGAACACAGGCTGTGTCGATGCCGTCCGGCTCGAGATAGCCACGGGCGGTGGCCACCGCCTTGACCGCCTGGTTGACGGCAGCGCCTCCGTGGTGAGCGAACCGGCGTCCCGCCGACGTCTGCGGGGTAGCACCGGGGTGCGGGCGGCCTGCCTGCCCGAGGAAAGGAGGGGAGATGAAGAAGGAACTGATCGGCCACGTCTCCCACTGGTACGGCAAGATCAGCGTGATGGCGATCACGCTCACCGGCCACCTAGCCGTCGGCGACACGATCCACGTCAAAGGCCACACCACCGACTTCGAACAGCGGGTCACCTCGATGCAGATCTGGCACCAAAGCGTGGACGAGGCCGGGCCGGGCGACCAGGTGGGGATCAAGGTGGACCATCGGGCGAGGGTGGGGGACCGGGTGTACAAGGTGGTGGAAGCGGAGTAGTGGACCTCCTGCCACGGGTTCGGGACTTCGTCCGACGGCACGGTCTCCTCTCCCCCGGCGAGGGGGTGGTAGTGGGCGTCTCGGGGGGACCCGACTCCCTCTGCCTGCTCCACCTCCTGGTACGGCTGGGGGAGGAGATGGGGTTGCGCCTGCACGTGGCCCATCTACACCACGGGGCACGAGGGAAGGAGGCTGACGCCGACGCGGCCTTCGTCGCCGACCTGGCACGGCGGTGGGGGCTCCCCGTGACGGTGGCCAAGAAGGATGTGCCCGCTATCGCCCGCGCCCATCGCCTGGCCTTCGAGGAGGCCGCCCGACGCGTCCGCTACGCCTTCCTGGCCCACGTCGCCGGGGAGGTCGGCGCGGCGAAGGTGGCAGTGGGCCATAGCGCCGACGACCAGGCGGAGACGGTATTGATGCACTTCCTCCGCGGGGCTGGCCCGACGGGGCTGCGGGGGATGCTCCCCGCTGTTCCCCTCTCCGACTTTCGCCTCCTGCCCGACCTCGCCGATTTTCCCCTCCCCGCCACCATGCCCACCCTCATCCGGCCCCTGCTGGCGGTCCCCCGCGCCGAGATCGAGGCCTACTGCGACGCCCACGACCTCGAGCCCCGGTTCGATCGCTCCAACCTGGATACGACCTACTTCCGCAACCGCCTCCGTCACGAACTCCTCCCGCTGCTGGAGACCTACAACCCCAACATCCGGCGACGCCTCTGCCACACTGCTCAAGTGGTCGCTGCCGACTACGCCCTGCTGGAACGGCTGCGGGACGGGGCATGGGAGGAGGTGGTGTGGGAGGCGTCGGACCAGGCGGTCGTCTTCGACCGGGCCGGATGGCGGGCCCAGCCCCTCTCCCTGCGCCGCGCCCTCGTCCGCGAGGCGGCCTACCGGCTCCGCCCCCACCTGCGGGACGTGGACTTCGTCCACGTGGAGAACGCGGTCCGCGTGGCAGAGGAGGGGACCACGGGATCGCAGGCGACACTCCCTGGCGGGCTGATGCTCACCGTAGGGTACGACCGGCTGGTGATCGCCGAGGCCGGGTACGAACCTCCTCCAGAAGGTCCTACCCTGCTGCCAGGGACCGAGGTGGAGGTCGCCCTGCCGGGCACCACCCCCCTGCCCGAGGGGGGCTGGACGCTGGAGGCCGCCGTCCTGGAGGCCTGGACCCCCGCCGAGGTGGAGGCCCACCTCGACCGCTGGACTGCCTACCTGGACGCCGACGCGATGGGCCAGCCGCTGGTCCTCCGCACCCGTCGTCCCGGTGACCGGTTCCGGCCCCACGGAATGGGCGGCCACAGGCCCCGCCTGACCGACTGGATGATCAACGCCAAGGTGCCTCGCGCCTGGCGCGATCGACTCCCCCTGCTCGTGGCCGGGGGGGAGATCCTCTGGGTGTGCGGGTGGCGGGTGGCGGAGACGGCCCTGGTCGGTCCTCGCACCCGCCGCGTGGCCCGCTTTCGATTCCTTTCCACCCCAGAGGCGCAGAGGGCATGGGAGGGTCCTACCTAGAGAGGCCCTGCCCTCGGTGCCTCGATCGATGAATGCGAGGTGAGACGTTGCTGAAAGGGACGACCCGTCGTGTGCTCGCCTGGGCAACCGCCCTCACCACGGCGGTGGTGATCGCCAGCGGGATGGCCCTGATCATCGACTCCGCCATGGGTCCGGGAAGGCGGGCCCGCGCCCTGGCCGTGATCCCACCCGAGCCCGTTCTCTGCCCGGGTCAGGCGGTGGTCTTCGCGTTGGACCCGCCGCTGGAGGATGTGCAGTGGGCGGCGACGGGGGGCGGCGAGATCTCGGCCGACGGCCACTACGTCGCGGGAGCAACTCCCGGCGATTACGAGGTGCAGGTGGCCGGTCCCAGCGGGGAGCGCGGGTGAGCCGTGGTGCACGTTATCCCCTGCACCGCTACCCCCACGCCCTCACCGGTCCCGACCTCCACGCCTGTCCCGACCTCCACCCCGACGCCCACCCCCATCCCATCCGCCGACCCCCAGGGGGACGTTGCCTACTACACCAGCGGCGAGCCGGTGGAGCCGCCGATGCCCGGATTGGATATCCAGAACGGGGGGTCGGGCCGGACTTACGGATCTCGCTGCTATCGAGGGAGAGCCTACCCGCTGGACTGGCCGAATGGACACAGGAGGGGGAGGCCGTCCTGTGGATCGCCCTCTACGATCCCCTGCCGGAGGCTCCTCTAGCGAACGTCGACTGGCTGTTCGTGTTGGACGTGGATGGGGACCCGACCACCGGACGGCCGCCCGGCACCCGGCCCATCAACGTCGGCTTGGGGGACGAGGCAGCGGTGGGGCTGTTCTACACGCTGGAAACCGAGACGTACGCGCCGTTCTTCTCCGTCTGGGACCCGGCCCAGGAGGGGTTCGTGAGCGTCCCGGCCCAGGTCCGGTTCTGGCTGAGCGACGACCGGCGGGTGATCGGTCTGGCAATGCCGTTGGCGACCTTGCGGGAGCAGGTGGAGCGGGTCGCGGGAGTGACCCTGAGACCGGAGGCGGTACGGGGCCGCGCCGCCGCCATCGCCTTCCTGGCCGCGGAGCCCGTGGCCGACCTTTATCCGGACCCGCTACGGTGATCGGGGCGATCTATGCAGGCCCTGGCCTTGCCTTCTCGATAGGAGTGTGCTATAGTAAACGAGCGGCCGTGCAGGGCATGGGCCGGGTCTTCCATTCCGAACCCTGAACAGAGGAACACGGTCCGCAGTGGGCCGGTAGCGCTCGCAGTCCGGCATCGTGAGATTTTGCGGAAAGGACGCGGAGACCTCTTGGCCTCTGTGCTCCTGGGGTAGAAGATGGGGTAGAAGAAAGGAGGTGGTGCGCGGAGAGGTGATTCTCAGGGTGTGCTCTTGTGCCGGTGAGGGTAGTTTTGAGTGTGTTGTCTTCGCTAGCAACAAAAGGAGGAGAGCACGATGACCAAGAGAGCACTGTTCGCAGCCCTTGCCCTGATCACAGCGATGGCCCTTCTCGCTGGCTGTGGCCCCCGGGGCCCGGAGACCATCAAGATCGGCTTGGACATTCCCCTCACGGGTGACATCGCCTACGTCGGCGTTCAGTCCCAGCGGGCGGCCGAGATGAAGGTGGAAGACATCAACGGGGCCGGCGGCCTACAGGTGGGCGACCAGGTCTATCAGATCGAATTGGTCATCGAGGACAACGAGTCCAAGGCCGAGTCGGCGGTCGCCGCCGCGACCAAGTTGATCATCCAGGACCAGGTGCTGGCCATCGTCGGCCCGCAGGCCAGCAAGCAGGCGGTGCCCACCGGCGAGGTGTGCAACGAGCACGAGACCCCCATGATCAGCCCCTGGTCGACCAACCCCAACACCACCCTGAACCGCCCGTGGGTCTTCCGCGCCTGCTTCCTCGACCCCTTCCAGGGCCCGGTGATGGCCAACTTCATCACCGAGGAGTTCGGTTACACCAAGGCCGCGGTCCTGTACGACGTGGCGTCCGACTACCCCAAGGGGCTGGCTGAGTTCTTCAAGGCCGCTTGGGAGGAACTGCACGGAGAAGGCTCGGTGGTCGCGTTCGAGAGCTTCACCACCGGCGACACCGACTTCAGCGCCCAGTTGACCAAGATCAAGGCCTCCGACGCCGAGTTCCTCTTCACGCCCCAGTACTACAATGAGGTGCCGCTCATCGTTAAGCAGGCCCGCGAGCTGGGGCTGGACTTCCCCATCTTCGGCTCCGACTCCTGGGGCGACCCCAAGACGTTGGAACTGTGCGGTGAGGCGTGTGAGGGGCTGTACTTCAGCACGCACTACGCCGCCGAGGGGGCGGTCGGGGCCACCAAGGAGTTCATCGACCGCTACTACGACAAGTACGGTGAGGTGCCGGGCGATGTGGCCGCGCTGACGTGGGACGCCATGGGCATCCTGCTCCAGGCCATCCAGAACACCGGCGGCCTGACCGGTGATATCGCCGCCGACCGGCGGGCTGTGCGGGACCAACTGGCCCAGATCAGGGACTACGAGGGGATCACCGGCCGGATGAGCTTCACCGAGGAAGGCGACCCCATCAAGTGCGCGGTCATCGTCAAGATCGAAGGTGGCAAGTTCACCTTCTACAGGCAGGTCTGCCCGTAACCAGTAGGTGGAGCGTTGGCCGGGGTCTCCTCGTCCGGGAGATGAACAGAGGGCGGGTGGAGAGGGCCCTCTATAGGGGGGGCCTCTCCACCCCGTTTGTTGCGCGTGGGAGGTGAGAGCCACCGCGTTCGACCGGGTCGCTGGAGCATACCCCAGGGGCCCGGAGAACGCAGAGGGAGTGCAAGACTCTGCGTCCTCCGTGCCTCTGCGGTGAGGTGCCAGCCTTAGAGCGGCAAGGAGGTTGTTCGGTGTCCTTCTCCATCTTCATGCAATATCTGTTGAACGCCCTTCAGTGGGGCAGTTTCTACGCCCTGATCGCCCTGGGATACACGATGGTCTACGGTGTGCTCCTGCTCATCAACTTTGCCCACGGCGACATCTTCATGGTCGGCGCCTACATTGGCTTCTTCATCGCCACCTTCCTCCTCGGCCTGGTGGGGGGTGCCCTCCCCAACTGGGTCATCCTGGCGATCACCATCCTCGGCGCGATGGTCCTCACGGCGGGTGTGGGGGTGACGATCGAGCGGGTGGCCTACCGGCCGCTGCGGGAACGGGGGGCGCACCGGCTCTACGTCGTCATCACCGCCCTGATGATCGGCATCTTCCTCGAGTACCTCAACCTTTCGCTGCTGGGTGCCGCCGATCGCGGCTTCCCCGAACTGATCTCGACCACGATCTACGACCTCGGAGGGGTCAGCCTCACCAACACCAAGGTCCTCGTGATCTGCCTCTCGATCCTGGTGATGATCGGCCTGGAGATGTTCCTGCGCAGCACCAAGGTGGGGATGGCGATGCGGGCCATCTCCTACGACCGGATGGCGGTGCCGCTGATGGGCGTCCCGGTCAACACGATCATCACCGCGACCTTCGTCATCGGCTCGTCGCTGGCGGCGCTGGCTGGGATCATGTTCGGCTCCGCCTACCACGTCCTCAGTTTCGACATGGGCATCCTCATCGGATGGAAAGCCTTCATCTCCGCGGTGGTGGGCGGGATCGGTGAGATCCGAGGGGCGATGGCTGGCGGGTTCCTGCTGGGTTTCGTCGAGATCTTCGTCGTCGCCCTGGGCCAGATTCCCGGGCTGGAGTTCCTCTCCTCCACCTACCGTGACCTGATCGCCTTCACCATCCTCCTGCTCATCCTCACGTTCCGGCCAACGGGGCTCTTTGGCGTGGCGAGGAGGCAGAAGGTATGAGCAAGAAACTGGCTGTCCCGCTTCTCGTTCTGGCACTGTTCGTCATCATCGTCGGCGGCTCGTGGCTCCGCATCTTCAACGAGTATTGGCAGGTGGTCTTCTTCTACATCGGCATCAACATCATTATGGCGGTTAGCCTCAACCTGATCAACGGCTACATGGGGGAGTTCTCCTGCGGACACGCTGCCTTCATGGCCGTGGGAGCGTACGTCAGCGGCATCCTCACGGTCTGGTGGTTCGCCGAGGACAAGGTCTTCGGCCCCCCTGTCCTCCCCGCTAGCCTCGGCATCCTGCTGGTGCCCGTGGCGATCCTCATCGGGGGGCTTGCTGCCTCCTTCGTCGGGCTGCTGATTGCCATCCCCTCCTTCCGCACCCGGGGGGACTACCTGGCGATCATCACCCTGGCGGTCAACTACATCGTCAAAAGCGCCATCGAGAACATGGAGATCATCGGCGGCCCCCGGGGCTTCCTCGGGATGCAACGGGTGATGAACGCCATCACCGCAGTGCTCGATATCCCCTGGCTCCTGATCTGGACCTTCATCGGTGGTATTGGGACGATTATCCTCATCCAGCGGTTCGTCTCCTCTACCTTCGGCAAGGGGGTGATGGCCATCCGGGAGGACGAGGTGGCCGCAGGGCTGATGGGCGTGAACACCCGATGGGTGAAACTGATCGCCTTCATGGTCTCCTGCGGCCTGGCGGGGGTCGCTGGGGGACTGTTCGCCCATGGGCCCGGCGGCTACATCAACCCCGGCATGTTCACGATCCTGAAATCCACCGAGGCGATGGTGATGGTCTACCTGGGCGGAATGGGCTCTATCAGCGGCAATGTCCTCAGCGCCGTCTTCTTCACCCTGCTGCTGGAGATGCTCCGCCCCCTCGGCGTCTATAAGTGGGTGGTCATCCCCCTGCTCTTGGTGCTGATGATGCTCTTCCGGCCCTCCGGGTTGATGGGGAGCCGGGAACTGGGCGATGTCTTCCCCCAACTGCGGGCCTGGTTCGGGAAGGAGGAGGAATATGCCCCTGCTTCAAATTAGAGGTCTGACCCACTGGTTCGGCGGACTGCGCGCGGTCCACGACTTCAACATCGACCTGGAGGAGGGGGAACTGGTAGGGCTGATCGGGCCCAACGGCGCCGGGAAGACGACGATCTTCAACCTGGTGACCGGCGCGTACCGCCCCAGCGAGGGAGAGATCTGGTTCAACGGGGAGAACCTGGTCGGCCTGCCCCCCCACGAGATCACCGCCCGCGGCATCGCTCGCACCTTCCAGACCATCCGCCTGTGGAACGAACTGACGGTGCTGGACAACGTCTGCATCGCCCGGGCCTCCCGTATCCGCTACGGGCTGGTCGATGCGTTGCTGCGCACCCCGGCGTTCCGACGCGAGGAGAAGGAGATCCGGGAGCGGGCGATCGAACTGCTCACCCGGTTGGGCCTGCAGGACTACCTCTACGAGCAGGCCAAGAACCTGCCCTACGGCCTTCAGCGGCGGGTGGAGATCACACGGGCGCTGGCCACCGAGCCGTGCCTTCTCCTTCTCGACGAGCCCGCCGCAGGGATGAACCCGGCGGAG
>DQUX01000405.1 GCA_015662065.1 Anaerolineales bacterium
AGAAACGGCCTCCAGCACCGCCTCTTCAGGGCGGTGCCAGAGGCGGAATAAGCGGCACTTCAAGGGACAGTTGGTATGAGGCTGTTCCTCTCGGTGGACGAAACCTCCCGCAGGCCTTCGAAACCTGCGGGAGGTCCGGATTTTCCACGGGTTCGGCCGGCGCTATCACAGCCGGTCCGCCACTGCCCGGGCCATATCCAGGGTGCTGGCGTCGCCCCCCATATCGTAGGTGCGGACCCGGCCCTCCTCGATGACGGCGGCGATGGCCTGCTCTAGCGATTGGGCTGTCTCCGTCTCCCCCAGCCAGTCCAGCATCAGCTTGATCGCCAGGAGCATTGCCGTGGGGTTGACCTTGTAGAGGCCGGCATACTTGGGGGCGGAGCCGTGGGTCGGCTCGAAGACGGCGAACTCATCGCCGATGTTACCGGCCGCGGCGAACCCCAGCCCGCCCACCAACTGGGCGCACAGGTCGGAGACGATGTCGCCGAACATGTTGCTGGAGACCAGTACTCCATAGTCCTGCGGATTCTTCACCAGCCACATTGCCATCGCGTCCACGTTGGTCTCCCACAGCTCGATCCCGGGGTACTCCTCGGCGATCTTGCGCGCCTCCCGCACCATCATCCCAGAGGTTTCCCGGATCACGTTGGGTTTCTCCACCAGGGTGACGGTGGGATAGCCGAACTTCTTGGCGTACTCGAAGGCAGCCCGCACGATCCGCCGGCACCCCTCCCGGGTGAAGATGCGGCAGGAGAGGGCGATCTCATCGGAGGGGACCCCCTCGAAGGCGCTCATCCGGGGGCTGTGGGCCTCCAACACCCCTCGCACCTCCTCTGGCAGGGGGTGGAACTCGACCCCGGCGTACAGCCCTTGGGTGTTCTCCCGGAAGACCACCAGGTCCAGGTCGTCACGGAAGTTGAGAGGGTTGCCCTTGAACGCCTTGCAGGGTCGTAAGTTTACATAAAGATCAAACATCTGGCGCAGCCGGACGATGGGGCTGCGGTAGACCAGTCCTTTGCCCTGCAGTTCCGGCACCAACTCCGCCTCTGCCTCCTCCTTGGGCTTGGAGGTGATAGCGGCAAACAGCGCGCAATTGCAGGTCTTGAGGGTCTCGACCGTGCGCTGGGGGAGGGCGTCTCCCTCCTTGCACCAGAACTCCCATCCAATGTCGGCGGGGATGTACTCGGCGTCCAGCGCGATCTTCTCCAGCACGATCTGGGCGGCGTCCATCACGTCCTTGCCGATGCCGTCGCCGGGCATCAGAGCGATTCGATACTTGGCCATTGTTTGCTGTCCTCCTCCTAAAAGGTTGCCGCAGATTGCGGATTCTGAGGTAGTCGGCGCGCTATCTGCTACTCGATTCCCAGCTTCTTGCGCACGTAGGGGATCAGGCCCCCGGCCTCCAGGATCTCCATCACCTCCGGTGCCGGCGGGGGGAAGGTGTAGACGCCCCGGGGCGTGGTGACGGTCCCTTCGGCGAAGTCGATGGTGATCTCTTCGCCGGACTCTACCCCGTCCACCGCGTCGCAGACGACGATGGGGAGGGCCTGGTTGATGCAGTTGCGGAAGTAGATGCGGGCGAAGGAGCGGGCTACGATGGCCCCCACACCGGCTTCCTTCAGACAGGTCACCGCCTGCTCCCGGGAGGAGCCGCATCCCCAGTTCTTCCCCGCCACGATGATGTCGCCGGGCCGCACCTGCTCGGTGAAGCTCGGGTCCAGGTCCTCCAGGGCGTGTTGGGCCATCTCCTTGGGATCGGAGATGGAGTAGGTGTACTTGCCGGGGAAGATGACGTCGGTGTTGACGTCGTCTCCGTACTTCCACACGCGGCCTGTGATCCTCGTTTCCATCCTCACACCTCCCTCGGGTCGGTGATCATACCTGTGAGAGCGGAGGCGGCCACGGTGGCCGGGCTGGCCAGGTAGATGAACGCCTCCTTGGAACCCATCCGCCCCTTGAAGTTCCGGTTGGCCGTGGAGATGGTCACCTCGCCGGGGGCCATGCAACCCTGGTGGGCCCCCAGGCAGGGGCCGCAGCCGGGGTTGAGGAGGGTCGCACCGGCGGCTACCAGGTCGGCCACGATCCCCCGCTCGACCGCCGCCAGCAGCACCTCCCGGGAGGCGGGCAGCACCAGGAGCCGCACCCCCGGAGCGATGTGCCTCCCCCGCAGGATCCCCGCCGCTGCCTCCAGGTCCTCCAGCCGGCCGTTGGTGCAGGTGCCGATGAGGGCCTGGTTGATGACCGTGCCGGCCACCTCCGTCACCGGGGCCACGTTGTCAACCGTGTGGGGCTTCGCCACCTGGGGGACCAAGTCACTCACGTCGTATTCGATCACCTGCCGATAGGTGGCGTCTGGATCGGGATGGACCTCCTCGTAGTCGTGCCCCACGCGGCCTGCAAGCCAGGCGCGGGTCTTCTCATCCGGCTCGACCATCCCGTTCTTGGCGCCCATCTCGGCGGCCATATTGGTCAACACCATCCGGCCGGCGATGCTCATCTCCTGCACGGCTTCCCCGGCGAACTCCACCGAGCAGTAGTTGGCCCCGTCGGCCCCCAGGTCGCCGATAATGTGCAGAATGAGGTCCTTTGGCGTGACCCGTTCTGGCAGCCGCCCGCGGATAACGATGCGGAGGCTCTCCGGCACCCGTAGCCAGATCTCCCCCGTCGCCATCACCGCTGCGGCCTCCGTCCGGCCGATGCCTGCTGCGAAGGCCCCGAAAGCTCCGTGGGTGGTCGTGTGGGAGTCGGAGCCGACGATGAGGGCACCGGGCCAGGTGTGTCCCTTCTCCGGCAGCACCTGATGGCAGATCCCCTCGCCGATGTCGTAGAAGGCTTCGACCCCCTGCTCGGCCACGAACTCCCGGATGATGCGGTGATTGGTGGCATAGGTCTCGTTGGCCGCCGGGACCACGTGATCCAGCACAATGATGCTGATCCCCGGATCCGCCATCCGCTCGACCCCGATCTGGCGGAACTTCTTGGAGATGGCGGCAGTGTTGTCGTGGGTCAGCAACTTGTCCGGGTGGACAACGACGATCTGCCCCGGCACGACTTCTTCCAGCCCCGCCTTGCAGGCCAGGACCTTTTCTGCGAAGGTATGTCCCATTTCAGCCTCACTCCTTCAAGAGCTTCCATCGTTCGATGGCCCGTCCATCCTTGGTGAACTCCGGTTCACCGATCATCTCGGCCCGGAGGCCGAAGAGTTTCCTGAGGCCGGCGAACATCAGGGCGGTGGAGATGTGGGCTGGCACTCCCCCCTCGGCGAT
>DQUX01000305.1 GCA_015662065.1 Anaerolineales bacterium
AGGCTCCCAGCGGGTCTGCGACCCGCGTCTCCGGCCGAAAGATGCCGTTTTCGGCCCAAGTCGGGGGTCACAGACCCCCTCAGAGCATAGGGATTCAGGCTCCCGGCGGGTCTGCGACCCGCGTCTCCGGCCGAAAGATGCCGTTTTCGGCCCAAGTCGGGGGTCACAGACCCCCTCAGAGCATAATGTGACATTGTCAAGCTACGAGCAACGAGTATCCAGTAGCGAGCATCCCGCAACGAGCACAGACTTTCGGGAGGAATCTGATGAACATCCTGGTCACCGGAGGAGCCGGCTACATCGGCAGCATCGTCGCGGAGGAACTGATACGGCAAGGCGACGCCGTTGTCGTCTTCGACAACCTGTACTACGGCCACCGGGCCGCCGTCCACCCCGATGCGACCTTCGTCGAGGGGGACCTAGCCGACCGGGCCGCGGTCAAAGCCGTCTTCGACGCCCACGAGATCGAGGCGGTGATGCACTTTGCCTCCTACACCCTGGTGGGCGAGTCGATGGAACAGCCTTTCAAGTATCTGGGTGACAATGTCACCAACGGGCTTAACCTCCTACAGGAGGCGGTCGCCCACGGCGTGCGCCGCTTCATCCTCTCCTCCACCGCCAACCTCTTCGACGACCCGGAGCGGATGCCCATCGACGAGGAGGAGCGGATCGTCCCTGGCAGCCCCTACGGCGAGTCCAAGAACATCCTGGAGCGCATCCTCCACTGGTTGGACCGAGTCTACGGCTTTCGGTATGCGGCGCTGCGGTACTTCAACGCCGCCGGGGCCTCTCCCACCGGCGAACGGGGGGAGGACCACGATCCCGAGACCCATCTCATCCCCCGGGTCCTCCAAGTGGCGCTAGGCCGGCGAGAGAAGATCGTCATCTTCGGCGACGACTACCCCACTCGCGACGGTACCTGCGTGCGGGACTACATCCACGTCACCGATCTGGCCCAGGCCCACATCCTGGCCCTGCGCGCCCTAGACGAGGGGAGCCGCACCTACAATCTGGGCAACGGCCAGGGGTTCACCGTCAAAGAGGTCATCGAGACCTGCCGGGAGGTGACCGGGCATCCCATCCCGGCCGAGGTCGGCCCTCGCCGCCCGGGCGACCCGGCTGTCTTGGTCGCCAGCAGCGAGAAGATCCGGCGGGAACTGGGCTGGGAGCCGAGGTACCCCGACCTGCGGACCATCATCGGGCACGCCTGGGAGTGGCATCGGACCCATCCCAATGGGTATGGGGATTGATCGATTTCAATGCGCGTCGCCCTCAACGCCTGGTTCTGGGACCGGTCCCACACTGGCAGCGGCCAGTACACCCGCCGCCTGGTGGAGCACCTGGCGGCCCTGGAACCGGGCCTGGATGTGACGCTGGTTTTGCCGAGGGGAGGTTTCGGGTCTCAGGTTTCCAGGTTTCAGGTTGGGGGGACCCTGAAACCCGGGACCCCGAAACTCGAAACCCACGACCTGGGCAAACTCTACTTCGAACAGGTCGCCTTCCCCCGCGCCTGCCGCCGCCTGGGGGTGGACGTGGCCCACGTGCCCTACTGGGCCCCGCCGCTTCTGCCATCCGTCCCCGCCGTGGTCACCGTCCACGATCTGATCCCCCTGCTGCTGCGGGAGTACCGGGGCGGGCCTCGGGTGCGGGCCTACACCGCCTTGGTCGCCGCCGCCGCCCAGAGAGCCGCCCTGGTCCTTACCGACTCAGAGGCCGCCCGGCGGGACATCCTGGCCTGCCTGGATCTTCCCCCCGAGCGGGTATGGACGGTCCACCTGGCGGCGGCCCCCTGCTTCCGACCCGACCCCGACCCGGAGGATGAGACGGTCCGCGTCCGCCACGGCCTGCCCCTCCGCTACATTCTCTATCTGGGCGGCTTCGATGTGCGCAAAAACGTCCGCACAGCCCTCGCCGCCTACACCTGGGCCGGGCCGGTGATCGGGGAGGATTGCCCCCTGGTGGTCGCCGGGCGGTTGCCGGAGCGGGATACCCCCTTCACTCCCGATCCTCGCCGCCAGGCCCAGGCGCTGGGGCTGGAGCCGGGGTGGGTCCGGTTCATCGGCCCGGTGGCGGAGGAGGAGAAGCCCGCCCTCTACCGGGGAGCGGTCGCTTTCCTCTTCCCCTCCCGCTACGAAGGGTTCGGCCTGCCCCCCTTGGAGGCGATGGCCTGCGGGACGCCGGTGGTGGGGAGCGACACCACCTCCATCCCCGAGGTCGTCGGCGACGCGGGGGTGCTCGTGGACCCCGACGACGCGGCTGGGATGGCGGGGGCGGCGATCCAGTTGGCCGAGGATCCGGATTTCCGTGCAGAGCTCAGCCGTCGGGCACTGGCCCAGGCGGCCCGATTCTCCTGGGAGCGCACCGCCCGGGAGACGCTGGCCGCCTACCGGCGGGTGGCGACGTGAGGGCGGGCCGGTATCCGTTTGTCCGCCCCTCGCGGGTGGCTTGCCCTTCGTTGACCTTATGGTATAATTAGATAACGCTTTACTTTATCTCGTCACCCCCGACATAGCACAGAGCGGGAGGTCGCCTTGCCCACTGCTGCGGAGATCGCTGAGCAGCTCAAAGAAGCGCCCTTGTTCTCGGGCCTCAGCAGGCCCCAGTTACGGGCCCTGGCCGGCCTGGTGAAGGAAATGGAATGCCGGGTTGGCCGGGTTCTGTGTCGGCAGGGCGAGCCCGGGCGGCGGTACTTCATCGTCGTGGAGGGCGCGCTCCGGGTGACCCGCGTGGACGCCGCGGGGCGTGTGCTGGCGGTGCGACAGCTCCAGCCGGGGGATGGTTTCGGCGAGACCTCCCTCCTTCTGGGAGATGTGCGCGATGCGACGGTCGAGTGCATCCGGGATAGCCGGTTGCTGTACATCGAGAGGGAGGACTTCGATCGGGTGCTGGAAGCCGACCCTCGTATCGAGCGCAGGCTGCGGATGCGTCCAGACGTGGCCGAACGGCGTCGGTATCCCCGTTTCGCCTGGCTGGAGGAGGGGGAACTGCCGGTCAAGGTGCTCCGTAAGCACCCCGCCGTTCTGCTGCCCGGCCTGGTCGTACCGGGATTTCTCCTCTTCCTCCTGCTGCTGGGCGGTATACTGGCATCCAGCCGCTGGGGGACGACGGCCCTGGCCGTGGGGCTTGCCCTGGCGCTGGTCCCCCTCGGGTTCTGCGGCTACCTCATCATCAACTGGCGCGATGACATCTACGTGGTCACGAACCGGCGCGTGGTCCACCGGGAGCGAACCAAGCTGGTGCAGGAGCAGATCTCGGCCGTCCCGCTGCAGGCCATCCAGGATGTACAGCAGCTCCGCGTCGGGATCGCGGCGCGAATCTGGGAATTCGGCGATCTCATCATTGAAACCGCTGGGGGGATGGGCCAGGTCGTTTTCCGGGGCATCCCCTCACCGGCATCGGTCCAGGAAGCGATCTTTGTCCAGCGGGAGCGGATGCAGGCGATGACGCGCGCGGCCGAGCGGGCCGCTATCCAGGAGATCATGCGCCGCCATTTCTTCGGCGAGGAGGAGGAAGAGGCCCGCGAACCGCGGCCTCCAGCGCCGTTGGCGCAGCCGCGCCGGATGCGGGGATGCCTGTTGCTGCCCTTCCGCCTGTTCAGCTACCTCTCCGGCTGGCACCAGGAGGGAGCGACCGTCACCTGGCGGAAGCACTGGATCGCCCTGCTCCGATCGCTGGGCCTTCCCATCCTCATCTTTATTCTGATCACGGCCGTTGTCCTGGTCACAGCCGCCGCTGGCCAGCTGCTCCAGCAGATTTGGCCTCTCTACGCGCTGGCTATCTTCATCATCCTCCCGTGGGCCCTGTACCAGTTCGAGGACTGGCAGAACGATCTCTATCAGGTGACGGCCACCCGAGTGGTCCACGTGGAACAGCTTCCTCTCCTCCTCCGGGAGGAGCGCCGGGAGGCCAGCCTGGAGCAGATCACCAACGTGCGGTCCGAGCAATCTTTCTGGGGGCGCCTTCTGGGGTACGGTGATGTGATCGTGGAGACTGCCGCTCCGGCGGGCACGTTTCACTTCCGCATGGTAAGCCGCCCCCAGGAGGTCCAGGCGGAGGTCTTTGCCCACATCGATGCGGCCCGCCGCCGCCGCCAGGAGCAAGAGGCGGAACGACACCGGGCGGAGTTGCTGGACTGGTTCAGCGTCTACGACGAAATCCAGCGCGCCATGCCCTCGGGACAAGAGGAAACCGACTGATGACACTGCGTCCTATCCTGTTTTCAGACAATCCGATCCTGCGGAGAAAGTCCCACCGGGTGCCTCGGGTCACCGGGGAGACCCGGCAGCTCATCGAGGATATGTTCGAGACCATGCGCGCCGCCCAGGGCGTGGGGCTGGCGGCGGTGCAGATCGGGATTCCCATGCGGGTCATCGTCATCGAGATCCCCGAGGACCTGGAGGACCCGGACGCCGGCCGTCGCCTTGCCCTCATCAACCCGGAACTGGCCCGCGTCTCCAATGAGATGGAGGAAGGGATCGAGGGGTGTCTCTCCGTGCCGGGCTGGATGGGGGAGGTCTCTCGCCATCTAGGGGTCACCGTCAAGGGGCTCGACCCTCGTGGGAAGAAGGTGCGGGTGCGAGCCCGGGGGTACCTGGCCCGCGTCCTTCAGCACGAGATCGATCATCTCAACGGCGTACTGTTTATCGACCGGGCCAGCGAGGTCTGGCAGGTCGAGGAGGGGGAAGAGGAAAGGCTCGAGGCCGAGGCGGCGGCCCAGGGGGCCGCCGGAGCGACCCCGGGGATGCTGGTGTAGCCGCTACTGAATGGCGGTGATGCGGAAGAGGATCTCGCCGGCCGGCGCCTCTACTTTCACCACCTCTCCTACCCTCCGGCCCAGTAGAGCTTGCCCCAACGGGGATTCATAGGAGATCCGGCTATTGCCCGGGTCCGCCTCCGCCGGACCCACCAGATGGAAGACCTCCGGGTCCTGTCCTCCCTCCTCCACAACCGTCACCCGGCTCCCCAGGCGGACCTCCCCTGTTGGCTCGTGTTCCTCGATGACCACCGCGTTGCGCAGCATTGTCTGGATCTCTCGAATTCGCCCCTCCAGGAACCCTTGCTCCTCTTTGGCTGTGATGTAGTCGGCGTTTTCCGAGAGGTCTCCCTGCTGGATCGCCCTCCTCAGCCGCTCGGCCAGCGCCGGCCGGCGGACGTTGACCAGTTTGTCCAACTCCCTCTCGAGTCTCGCGATCCCCTCAGGGGTGAGATAGACGGGTGTTCCACATTCCATATTGATTCCTCTGTGTCTCAGGGTTTACCGAAGAGCCGCTCCCAAAGGGGCGGGCCGAGCACCAGCAGGCCCACGACCACGGAGATGATGGCGGTCAGGAGCACCGCTCCCGCCGTCACATCCTTGATGACCTTGGCCAGGGGGTGATAGCCTGGGCTCACCAGGTCCACCAGCGTCTCCGCCACGGTGTTCAGCATCTCCCCCACCAGCACGAAGCCGATGGTCAGCGCCAAGACGGCCCACTGGGTGAGGGAAAGGCGCAACCACAGTCCCAGCACGACGACGAAGGCAGCGATGGTCAGATGGATGCGCGTGTTTCGCTGGGTGCGCAGGGCATAGCCCAGGCCAGCGAACGCATAGCGGAAACTCTCCACAAGGTCGCGACTGCGCATCCGGCCTCAATCTGGCAGGTTGACCTGCACCCCCAGGGCCTCGAGAATGGCCTCCTGGGTCTCCCACATCTGAGTCCGCTCCGGCTCCGTCTGGTCCGCATACCCCAGGAGATGGAGCATCCCGTGAACCACCAACAACTGCAGCTCCGCCTCCACGCCGTGGCCCGCGTCGTGGGCCTGCTCCTCGGCGCGGGGATAGGAGATAATGACATCGCCCAGGTAGCGGGGCTGCCCTCCCACTCCCACGAAAGGCCCCCGCGTCTCGTTGGGGAAGGCCAAGACATCGGTAGGGGCGTCTACACCCCGATAGCGCTGGTTGAGCTCTTGGAGCGTCTCGTCGTCGGAGACGACCACCGCTACCTCCACCGGAGGTGCTTCCTGGTGGATCAGCACGGCCAGCGCCGCCCGACGCAGCACCTCCACGTCGGCAGGCCATCCTTCCTCGATCTGCACCTCAACCCAGTATCGTTGCATCATCTCTCTGCCACCGTTGCCCTACGCCCGGGGCTTCTCCACCGGAGCCGTGGCGGGGGAGCCGATGACCTCTCCCTCTCTCCCATCTGGAGTGGGGGTAGGCTCCGGATAACGAATGCGGGGATGGAAGACCCCTTTCAGGGTGGAGATGAAGGATGCCCGCACGATGCTCAGCTCCTGCAGTGTGATAGGGCACTCGTCCAGTTGCCCATTGCGGAGGGTGCGATCGAACACCTCGCCTACCACCTGGGCCATTTCCTCCGGCGTGCTGGGACGGCGGGCCCGGACCACGGCCTCGCACCCATCGGCCAGCATCACCAGGGCGGTCTCCTTGCTCTGCGGCTTAGGACCCTGGTGGTGAAAGTCCGCCTCGTTCACCAGCTCGGGGTCCCCGGCCAGCTCCACCGCCCGCTCGTACTGGAAGCTGGCCCGGTTCGTGCCGTGATGCTCGGGGATGAACGCTCGCACCCGGGCCGGAAGCCGGTACCGGCGGGCCAGCTCCAGCCCATCCCGCACATGGCCGGTGATGATCTCCGTACTGGTGTAGGGGTCAAGTCGCCCGTGGGGATTGACCCCCTCCACTTGGTTTTCGATGAAGAAGTAGGGCCGGACGACCTTCCCAATGTCGTGGTAATACGCCCCGACGCGGGTGAGCAGCGGGTTCGCCCCGATCCGCTCCGCCGCCTGCTCGGCCAGGTTGGCGACCATCAACGAGTGGTGGTATGTGCCCGGGGCCTCCCGCAGCAGCCGCTGCAGGAGCGGATGGTCGGGCCGGCTCAGTTCGATCAGGCGGAAGGTGGTGATGATGTCGAAGAGCGGGCCGATGAGGAACAGCCCTCCCAACGCCAGGCTGGCGGAAAGCACTCCGTTGACGGCGGCGGCCAGCAGGTGGAGGGCGGTCTCCAACAAGTCCATCCGCTGCAACGGCAGACGGAAACCGGCCAGCACCACCACGTGGGCCAGGGCGACGAAAAGGGCTGCCCGGAAGAGCGTCCCGGGCCGGTCCACCCGGCGCAGCGCCAGGGTCGCTATCAGCCCCCCCACCGTGACATACGCGGCCAGCTCCAGAGAATTGTCGCCGATCAGGCCGGCCCCCGCTCCCATCAGAACGCTGACGGCCACCCCTACCTGAGGGCCCAGCGTCGCCGTGACCAGCATGGCCAGAGCCGGGCCGGGAAAGAGATAACGCAGCACCGTCCGATCGGGGACCATGAGCCGCACCAGGAAGAGAAAAAGCGCCAGCAGGAGGCTCAGGAGGAGCAGTTTCCGGCCCTCTCGGAGCACATCCGCCTGAAAGCGGGCCAGGAACAGGCCCAAGAGGACGACCCCGGCTGCGGCCAACGCTCCCTGCCCGAGCACGTCGGTCCAGCGGGTGCGGGACTGCCGAAGCCCCAATTCCTCCAGTGCCTCCAGGTCCAGCGCGGTCACTCGCTCTCCCTCGCGGACGATGACCTCTCCCGCTTCGAGGGAGATCAGGACCGGGGAGACCTCCTCGCGGGCCCGATCGCGCGCGGCCTGGGTGGCGGCTTCGTCGTAGAAGGAGTTAGGGGCGATCAGCCGCTGGGCCAGGGCTGCGGTGACCGCCGCCTCCTCCTCCGAGAGATGCAGCCCCACCTGCGAACGTACTCCCTGCCGGGCCTCCTCGATGGCGTCCTCTCGGACCCCCTGTGCCATTGTCTCGGCGACGACGTCCCAGGTCTCCAGTTGCACCCGACCCCAGGACTCGTCGGGGAGGGCCAGCAGTCCATCCACGACGTCGATCGGCAGGTGAGGGTCGGCCAGCTCCGGGACCGCCAGGACCCACGCCCGTCGCTGGGCGGGGGTGGCGAAGGAATCAGCGCGGACCGAGCTCAGGTAGTCCAGCACCTGTCGGGCCCGCTTCAGTTGCTCACGGGCCAGGTCGGCGTCGGGGGCGGTGTAGACCGGCTCGACCGCCTCCTCCGCCAGCCGCTGCTGATCGGCGGTGCGGATTGCGCTCTCGTAGGTGATGCGGCGCGGGGCGGGGATGTCACGCGGAGCGACGTCCCCCTTCTCCAGCACCAGTCGGCCCGAGGGGAAGAGGGGGAAGGCTAGCAGGAAGGTGGATAGGGCGATCAGCGCCAGCGCTGTCAGCGCCAGCCGGCTCCACATCCACCACGTCTCCCGGGAAGGGTTGCCCATCTCTCACTCAGCGCAGGAGCGACCCGGCGGGTCGCCCCTGTTCAGGTTTTCCTCAAATTGCGTGGAGGGCTATCCAGACAGGAGTTCCCGCACGACCTCGTTCACCACCCGGCCGTCGGCCCGCCCCTTCATCCGAGGCATCAACGCTCGCATCACCGCCCCCAGGTCCCTCGGGCTGGAAGCCCCGACCTGAGTGATGACCTCGCGGGCCTCGTCCGCGATCTCCTCGCGGCTCAACATTCGCGGCAGGTACCCCTCAAGGATCGCCAACTCCGCCTCCTCCTCGGCCAGCCGGTCCGGGCGGTCGGCCCCCTTAAGTTCATCGATCGTCTCCTTCCGCCGTCGGGCTTCCTTCTGAAGCACCGCGACCAGGGACGGTTCGTCCAGGTCGCCGCCCTGCTCCACCTCGGCCAGTTGGATGGCCGAGAGGCACAGGCGGATGACCGCCTTGCGTCGCTCGTCGCGCGCACGCAAGGCATTCTTCAGGTCCTCCTGCAGTCTGGCTTTCAGGCCCAAGGCTTTCTCCCCTTTACAGGACTTACGCCGTTCTGCCCATTCCCCCCAGGGAGGCACAGAGGGCACAGAGTTTCACGGAGTCTTTCAAGCCTCTCGTGTTTCTCCGTGTCCTCCGTATCTCCGTGGTGCTCCGGGTGACATAAGTGTGTAACTTCTGCTCCTTATCGGTACCGTCGCATGCTCTTCAGCGTGGTCCGACGACTCTTCCGTAGCTTGGCCGCCCGCTTCCGCTTGCGAACGATGCTGGGCGGCTCGTAGAAGCGGCGCCGGCGGACCTCCGAGAGGATGCGATCGTTTTGGACCTTCTTGTTGAAGCGACGCAGCAGGGAGTCAAAGGACTCCCCATTCTCGGCAACCACTCGCGTCACAGACTATCTCACCCCCTCCCTAACATAAGATACTTGTCGCGGGCACATTATAACCGTGGCGGGAGGGGTTGTCAAGGCCCGGCCGGTATGGTGATCGCCCACATCTCACCCCAGAGCAACAGAGAGCACAGATGGGTAATCACCAAGCGGCCGGTGGTTCCCAGACGTGACAAATCTGGACGTCGCACTCCTGCAGCGCCTGGATCAGGGTGTCCCGATCCACTTGCTCGACCCGAAAGGCGATGATCCGATCCTCCGGTCGATCTCCCCAGAAGGTGCCCAGGGAGTGGATGTTCCCCCCTATCCCGGCGATGCAATCCACCACCTGGGCCAGGCTGCCTACCCGCTCGGGGATGATGACGGTGACGCGCAGGCTGGGGTGACCTCCGCCCAGCCCTTCGACGAAGACCCGGAAGATGTCGGTGTCGCTGATGATGCCGACGAGCTTCCCCTCCTCCACCACCGGCAGACAGCCGATGCGATGGTCGATCATCACCCGCGCCGCCTCCTCGACAGGCAGGTCCGGAGAGACGGTGATCACCTCTCTGGCCATCACCTGCTCCACCCTCATCCGGGAGAGGAGATAGTCTACCTCGAAGACGCTCAGCGAGAGGTCGGAGGTCGGGGAAGCGTACACCAGGCTTTTCTCCGTGGTGATCCCCACCAACCTCCCCTCCTCGTCCACCACGGGCAAGTGACGGAAAGGACGGCTGCGCAATAACTCCAGCGTTTCCTTCACACTCGTGTCCGGTGTGACGGTGATGGGATCCGGGCTCATACGATCGCGCACCAGCATGGAACACCTCCCCAACCTAGAATGTGAAACGTCAAACGTCAAGCGTCAAACGTCAGCCCGGCGGCCAGCGGAAGGGGCGACCGCCCAGCAGGTGAAGGTGAAGGTGGAAGACGGACTGGCCCGCCAGAGGACCGCTGTTGACGACCAGCCGGTAGCCATCGCCGATGTCCATCTCCTCCGCCAGACGACGGGCCACGATGAATAGCTTTCCCAACATCGGCTCGTCCCCCGGCCCCACCTCGGCCACGCCGGCGATGTGGCGGTTGGGAACGATGAGGAGGTGGACGGGGGCCTGAGGATGCAGGTCGTGAAAGGCGGTGACCTCATCATCCCGGTAGAGGATGCGGGCCGGAGCCTGCCCCTGGACGATGCGGCAAAAGATACAGTCGCTCACCCCACCACCTCCCCCACCAGCAGCCCGTCGCGAGCCGCCAGCAACCGCGTACGGGTCGCCCGGTTGTGCAGGTCCGCCGAAGCGCGCGTGACGACCCGTAGGTAGTTATCGGTCAGCCCGTGCCAGAAACCATCGGCCCGGTGTCGCTCCCAGAGCACCTCCATCTCCCGCCCCACGAATCGCTGCCGGAAGTCCTCCGCCAACCGCGTGCCCAGCTTCCGCATCCGCCGGGCCCGCTCCCGGCGCACCTGGGGGTCCACCTGCCCCGACACCCTCGCCGCGGGGGTCCCGGGCCGGGGGGAGAAAGGGAAGACGTGAAGGCGGGCGAAGCCCAGCCGCTCGACAAAGGCCAGGCTCTCGGCAAAGGCCGCCTCATCCTCGCCGGGGAAACCGACCATCACATCGGTGGTGAGGGCCAGGTCGGGGACCGCGGCGCGGGCGGCCTCCGTCAGCCGCGCGTATCGCTCCGGGGTGATGGGACGTCCCATCCGCCGCAGTGTCCCGCCGCAGCCGGATTGGAGCGGCAGGTGGAGATGGCGGCAGAGACGGGCGTCGGCCCACAGCTTGAAGAACCCCTCATCCAGGTCCCACGGCTCCAGCGAGGAGAGCCGCAGCCGGGGCAGGTCGGTGCCGGAGAGGATCGCCTCTATCAGCCGCGCCAGTCCCTGCCCCATCCCTAGGTCCCGCCCGTAGGCCCCCAGGTTCACGCCGGTCAGTACCACCTCCCGACGACCCGCCGCAACCAGCGACTGCACCTCCGCCACGACCTCCTCCGGGGGCCGGCTGCGGGCCGGTCCGCGCAGGAGCCGGACGACGCAGTAGGTGCAGTGGTTGTCGCAGCCGTCTTGGACCTTGACGAGGGCTCGGGTGCGGGGGGTGGGGGGGCTTACCTCCCCCTCTCCCCCTCTCCGACAGGGAGAGGGGGAGGGGGTGAGGTCACCGGAGCGGCGTGAAGGGCGTTCTCCGGTCGCGATCTCCACTACCCACTCCTTCTCTTCATTGGGCACCACCCAGGCTACGCCGGGCAGCCGCGCCAGCCCGCCCGGCTTCAGCGTGGCCGCGCAGCCGACGACGCCGATACGGGCGGCGGGATTGGCTCGATGGAGCGCCCGCAGCCGGTGGCGGGTCTTGCGCTCCGCCTCGGCGGTCACGGCACAGGTGTTGAGGATGCAAATGTCGGCCTCGGCGGGATCCTGCGTTGGGATATAGCCCACCGCGGCGAACCGGCGCGCCATCGCCTCGACCTCGCTCTGGTTGAGGCGACAGCCCAGGCTGTGGAGGTAGACACGACAGTCCATTTTCAGCCCAAGTCGGGGGGCACAGACCCCCTCAGAGCGTAAGAATCACGAATCCCACGAATGGTCCGAACTTGACGGCTCCAAGCGGGTCTGTGACCCGCGTCTCCGGCCAAAAGCCGCCGTTTTCAGCCAAAGTCGGGGGTCACAGACCCCCTCAGAGCGTAAGAATCACGAAGTTTTCAGCCGAAGTCGGGGGTCACAGACCCCCTCAGAGCGTAATGTGACATTTACGGCTCCGCCACGCTCAGGTTGTCGAAATGGACCTCTACCCCCCTCTCGTAGAAGCTCCCGGCATAGAGGCCGATGTCGCCACGGGCGAACTGGTCATCCTCCACCTGGGCCAGTTGCCGGCCGTTGACGATGAAGGTGAGGGTGCTCCCCTGGCAGACGACCTCCACCACGTTGGTGGCCTGTCCCCGATGGATGGCCTCAGAGGGGGTCCAATTGGCGCCCAGAAACTCCTGCCGGCCATCCACGAACTTGCTCACGAGGAAGTAACCATCGCCGCTGATGGAGAAACGGTAGAAATTGCTGTGGTCCCGCATCCGCACCAGCACCCCGTACTCGTTGTCGTCGGGGCCGGCGACCTGGGTGGCCTCTACGGTGAGATGGAAGTCCCTCAGGTCCTGCCCGGCGACGGCCCAGGCCAGCTGGTTGGGCACGGCGATGTAGACCCGTAGCACGCCGTCCTGGACCGCTACCTGGGCTGTGGCATCCGACTCCCCCTGCCAGGTGCCGGGGTTCGAGAAGTCATCACTCCAGGAGAGCCCCGTCCTCCCGCCGCAGGCGACCAGGACCGCCGCCAGCAGCACCGGCGCCCAGGTCTTGTTCTGATTCATCGCTCCTCCTCGACCCCTCGGTCCGCTTGCCTATGGCCCCTCCCCTTCAGGAGCCACCACAACCAGGTTATCGAAGTGGACCCGGATGGAGCCACCGGGGCCGGAGCCCGCCCCCAGGCCCACGTCCCCCCGCTGGAGGGAGGCGTCGGTCGCTGTTGCCACCTCCTGGCCGTTGACGTAGAGGCTGAGCTGCTCCCCCCGGCAGACGATGCGGATGTGGTTGGTCGCTCCGTCGGTCTGGACGGCCGATGTGGGGAGGAAGCCCTCTCCGGTCAGCACCTCTATTCTCTCGTCCTCTACCCGGAGGATGGCATAGTAGCCGTCGTCGGTGATGGCGAAGTAGTAGAAGTCACCCGGGGCGCGATAGCGGCACAGGAGCCCGAAATGGCCATCGGTGGAGCCGGAGACCCGCCGGACCTCCGCCTCTACGGCTACGTCATCGAAGCGTCGGTGGGGCCGGGTCCAGACAAACCAATCTGGCTCGTACACCTCGATGAAGTACTCCCCGTCCTGATAGCCCCGATCGAAGGTCTCCTGACTATCGCTCCCCCAGCCGCTGCGGGGGTTGCTGAAGCGGTCCTGGAGAAGCGGCCCTTCGCCGTCCGCCCGGCAGCCGGCGATCGGCGACAGGGCCAGGAACAGGATCAAGAGCGGCTGCAGGAGATTGGTACGCATCGCACCCCCTTGAGTCTGTGGCCGTCTGTGGCGACTGGGGGGATTATAGCACGGAGAGGGGGGTTGGACAATAATCGGGTGGGCGCTAGAACGCCAGGACGAAGGTCAGGTCGTTGACGTTGGTGCCGGTGGGGCCGGTGAGGATCAGATCGCCCAGGGCGGCGAAGAGAGGGTAGGCGTCGTTGCGGGCCAGGTGATCGGAAGGGTCCAGCCCCAGCCTGCGGGCCCGGGCCACCGTCCGGCCTGTAGCGATGGCCCCGGCGGCGTCGGTGGGGCCGTCGGTGCCGTCGGTGGCGAGGGTCACCACCATCACATCCCTCCAGCCGTCGAGGGAGAGGGCTGCCCCCAGCGCCACCTCCTGGTTGCGCCCCCCCTTTCCCGCACCGCGAACTGTGACGGTGGTCTCCCCGCCCAGGACCAGGCAGGCGGGCCGGGGCAGGGGGTGGTCGTGGCGGATCTCCTCCTTCGCCAGGGCCGCCAGCGCTCGGCCGACCTCGCGGGCCTCCCCTTCCAGATAGGTCGTCAGCAGGAGGGCGTGGAGGCCCAACGCCTGCGCCCGCTCCACCGCCGCCAGGGCCGCCACCCGGTTATCGGCCACGAGGGTGTGGTGGACCCGTCCGAAGAGGGGATCGCCAGGCTTGGGGGTCTCCTCCACCTCCCCCCGCAGGCCCCGCTCCAGGTGTTCGCGGGTGGAGGGGGGAGCCTCTTCCCACAGGCCGTATAGGACCAGCACCTCCCGGGCGTTGGCGAAGGTGGTGGGGTCGGGCGCGCAGGGGCCGGAGCCGATCACGTCCAGGGGATTGCCGACCACGTCGGAGAGGACCAGCACTGCTGCCTGCGCGCCCCGTTGGGTGATCCGCTGGGCCAACCGCCCTCCCTTGACCTGAGAGAGGTGCTTGCGGACGGTGTTGACCTCCCCGATGGTCGCGCCGCTGCGCAGGAGAGCCTCGGTCAGCCGTTGCAGATCGGCCAGTGACACCCCTGGAACCGGCTGGACCAGCAGCGCGGAAGCGCCGCCGGAGATGAGCACCAGGGCCAGATCCCCCTCTCGCAGCCCGTCCACCAGGTCCAGGATGCGACTGGTCCCCTGCAGGCCGGCCTCGTTTGGGACGGGGTGGCCTGCAGGGTGGACGTGGATGGGGGCGGGCACAGACCGCAGCTTTTCGTAGCCGTAGCGGACGTTGACCCACCCCTCGGCGATCCGGTCGCCCAGGAAGGCCTCGACGGCTGCGGCCATCCCCGCCCCGGCCTTCCCCGCCCCGACGACCAGCAGTCGGCCCACGGCTGCCAGGTCGTAAGTCCGGTCGCCCACCCAGAGCATCTCGCCCTCCAGCCGCAGGTGGCGGGCCACCGCCCGCGCCGGGTTGACCGTCCCCAGTGCGGCCCAGACCAGTTCCATCGCCAGCTCGCGCTGCCGCGTCTCGTCCATCATCTCAGACTCCGGAGCACCTCCCGCAGACACCTCTCCGCCACCGCATAAGAGAAATGCTCCCGCGCCAGGGCGAAGTTGCGCTCCGTTGCCTCGCGCCGGCGGTCGGCGTCGTCCAGCAGGTGACGGACGTGGGCGACCGCCTCATCGGTGATGGCCCCCTCGATCTCCACGAAGTCGAAGCCCAGGGGGCCGATGTCGGCCGTATAAACCGGGTACCGGTTGACCAGCACGGGCAGATGGAAGTAGATGCTCTCCAAGAGAGCGTTGCCGAACCCTTCTATCAGGCTGGGGTAGGTGACGAAGTCGGCGTGGAGGTAGGCGTCCCACAGATTGTAGGTCTTGACCCCATCGGAGGCCATCCGACGGGCGGGGCCGAATCGGTCGGCGACGTAGCGCAGATCCACTCCGCTCCGATCCGCCAGGTCCTGCAGGCGGTGAAGGTACCCCATCCCCTCATCTCCGGCGGGATGGGTGATGAGCAGCCTGCAGCGGGGGTCGCCCAGCCGTCGGAGGAGTTCGATGGAGAGCTCGATCCCCTTGCGTGGCACGACGCGAGTGGGCTGAAGGATCAAACGGTCGTCCGGGTCAAGGCCCATCGCCCCCCGCAGGTCAGCGCTAAAGGGATCGGGGGTCGGCGGAGGGGTCTCGAAATCGAAGACATTGGGGAGCACCCGAGCGGAGATACCTCGCCGCCGCCAGAGCGCTGCTTGAGCCAGGCTGTTGATGACCAAATGGCGCACGGACGGGAGATCGGGCGGGAAGCACCGCTCCAGGATGTCCGGCACGGCAGTAGTAGCGAGGCGGGGCCGCTCCCAGTAGAGATCGTGGTGGTGGGCGATGGTGGGAATGTGGGTCTCGGCGATGAACTCCGTCAACGCCACGCCCAACGGGAGGTGCATCGGGATGGCCAGCGCGTTCTGGGGAAAGAGGACCTCTATGGAGAAGCGATCTACAAAGGTGGTCAGTATCTCCCTGAGTTCGGCGGCCATCCCGTAGACCCGCTCACGCAGGTCGTCGGGGGTCGGGCCGGCGAAAGCCTCGTCGTGGATGCGGCGGGCCCGGGGGTGGGCGAAGTGCATCTCAGGGGCCAGCAGCCCGGGTGGACCCTCTGGGTCCAGTTTGCCGGCGCAGTAAAAGACTTGATGCCCCATTCGGGTCAGAATCGCGGTCAATTTGGCGGTCTCCAGGGAGACGCCGTCGGTTCCGGCGAGGCGGGTGGAGACGAAGCCGATGTTCACCTTTCCTCCCCCCTCAACCACAGCACCTGGTAGGGAGCCATCGATAGTCTCAGCGTGTCCCCGGCCTCTACGTCGAAGGTGGCCCCGGCGATGACGTCGCGTACCCGATCGGTGTGGGGGAAGGGAAAGAGGTCCAGGTCGATCCGCAGGGCGTGGCCGACACCGGAGAGGTTGTGGAGGCATAGGAGCGTCTCGCTCCCGTCCAGCGCGGTGCGCAGGAGGGAGAAGAGGGCCGGGTGAAGGGCGAGGACCTGCTGCGGACCGTTGGGGTGGAAGGCCGGATGGGCGGCACGGGTGCGGATGAGGTGGCGGTAGGGGTAGAAGACCCGATGGCGCAGGGAGGTCGGGTCGGCCAGTTCCCGCTCCAGGTCGTCGCGGCGGAACTTCTCCCGATTGATGGAGCGATACTTCCCGGTCCGTTCCACACCGGCGCGGTCGCTGCGGGAGCCAAAAAGGCTGTGGACATAAATGCCAGGCACCCCGGCCAGGCTGAGCATGATCGCCTGGGAGGTCAGGAAGCGGCGCGCCTGCAGGTCCAGGGGCTCCGGTCCGCCCGGATCGGAAAGCGCGTCGAAGTAGGAGATGTTCAACTCGTAGACGGACCGGGTGCTGTCGGGGTTGGTCTTGTAAGAGACGTGGCCGCCGTGGGCGAGGGTGCGATCTACCAACGCCTGCACCTCCTCCGGGCTCAGGATCCCCTCGACGGGCCGCACCCCGATGCCGTCGTGGGAGGCCAGGAAGTTGAAGAAGGTGGTCTCGCGGGAGGGGGCGGTGAGGCCCGAAGCCCACGCCGAGAGGCGGGTCGCGTCGCCAGTGTGGAAGGCGTGGAGCACCAGCGGGGGGAGCGAGAACTGATAGACCAACTGTGCCTCATCGTACCCGTTGCCGAAGTAGGAGACGTTCTCCTC
>DQUX01000315.1 GCA_015662065.1 Anaerolineales bacterium
CCGCCCCTACGCCCACTCCGACCCCCACTGCTTTCTCCCACTTCTACTGGCTGCCGCTGGTCGGAAGGGAGGAGAATCCTTTCACCACTCCTCCTCCCTCCCCTCCGTCGTCGGGCATCGTCCGCGTGGACCGCACCGATCTGAGGGTGGAGCGGGTGCTCTTCGGCCTCCTCACTCGGGTCAGGGCGGAGGTGGCGGTCGTAGGCCCGGCTGGCCAGCCGGTGACGGGGGCTTTCGTGGTGGGGGCGTGGGACGGGACGGCGAGCGGCCTGGGTGCAGGCACCACCGACGCGCGGGGGATCGCGGTGCTGTGGTCGCCCTGGGTGTGGCGACACGGCGTCCTGGGCTTCGCGGTGCAGGATGTGATCGCCGCGGGCTACGGGGCGGTCGATATGGGAACCCGTCATCTCATCTCTTGGTGATCTCAGTAGAGCTATGAGCCGCTATTCCCCCGATGCCTACCGCCAACTCTTCCCCCCTTATAGGGCAGGGGGTGGGCCGCTGCGTCCTGGGGAGAACGGGGACCACTATCGTGCCGAACCCCACTTCTTTGAATGGTGGTATTTCGACGTGGCGTTCCCCGATGGCGGCTGGCTTGTGGCGATCTTCCACTCAGCCCCCTTCAACGTGGGGGACCACCGGCCTACCCTCGACCTCCGCTACTACTCGCCGGACGGTTCCCCCATCGTCGCCATCGGCCGCTTCGCCCGCCGCGAGTACCAGGCGGAGCGCGACCCCTTCCGGGTCCGGGTGGGACCGTCGTGGGCCGCCGAGGAGGGGGAAGTCTATCGCTTGCACCTCCGCCAGGGGCCGCTGGCGGCCGATCTCACCTTCCTACCCCAACTTTCGGGCTGGAGGGTGGGGAGCGGGCATCTCTTCGCCGAGCCTGCCACCGGACACCATTTTGACTGGGTGGTGCCCGTCCCGCACGCCCGGGTGGAGGGGTGGTTGGAGGTGGGAGGGGAGGGCCGCCCGGTGGCCGGCGTGGGCTACCACGACCACAATTGGGGCAACCTCTACCTCCCCACCGCCTTCCGAGGCTGGCGCTGGGGGCGAGTGTGGGGAGGGGTGTGGACGCTGGTGTTCGGCGACCTGACGGGGCGAGGGGATGCGGCCCGGGTCACCCCCCTCCTGCTGGGGGGCGAGGGCCAGGTACGGGAGTTGCCGGAGGGCTTCCGGCTTCGGGATACGGGGCCTGGGTCCGACCATCTGATCCTGGAGGCGGCCGGGGGGACCGATCTCTCCCTCTCCCTGGCCCTGGCCGGGCCGATGGAGGTGACCCGCTTCGCCGCCCTACGGCTGTGGCTGGTCCCTTGGCGGCGGCAGGCCGAGTCCCTCTTCTATCTGGCCCAGCCGGTGCCCGGGCTAGGGCGGGTGGTGGGAGCGTTTCTGGGGACGGGCACCTATCGCCGCTGGCCTGCCCGAGGGGCCCTCCGCATCGCCGCTGAGGAGGTCCAGGTGCAAGGTGTGGTGGAGGAGATGGCGTTCGGGAGCGGGGGGCGGGGGCGGTAGACCGATGATGTCCAGCAGCGGAACGAACCCTCGAGTGCTCTTCTTCCCCAGTTATCGCGGCGGTGGGTTCGGGCACATCGGCCGCTGTCTGGCCCTCGCCGAGGAGATGGCCCGCCGGGGATGGGAGGCGGCCTTCGCCCTTGGCGGCCCCCACGCCGGGCGGGTGGCCGCGGCGGGATGGATGGTGTTCCGGCCCCCGTTGCCCCCTTCGTCGATCCGCCTTCGACGGCGGTTGCGGGCGGTCCTCGGCCGGCTCCGGCCCGGCCCGACCTATCTCTTCTTCACCGACCTGAACTTCCAGGCTGTGCGGGATGGCTTCCACACGCCCCAGGCGGTGCGGAGGGAGGTGGAGTGGGAGTTGGATGTCGTGAGACGGTTCCGTCCCCACCTCCTGGTGGGCGATGCTTGGCTCCCCACCTCCATCGTGGGCCGCCTGACCGGCCTGCCGGTGGTCCAGATCATCCGTGCAGCCGCCCATCCCGCCTGCCCCCGACTGGTCTGGTGGCGTTCCGTCCCTTCCCAGATCCGCCCACCGGACGTCGCCACGGCCTTCAACCCGGCGCTGGAGGGGTGGGGGCTGCCCTCCATCCGGCGGGCTGAGGACCTGCTGGACGGCGATCTCCTGCTCGTGCCCAGCATCCCCTCTCTGGACCCCCTTCCGCCGGACGTCGAGCGGACCCATTACGTCGGTCCACTGGTTCGGACGGCCCTTCGACGGGCCCAGGGTACCGCCCCGGATGAGGGGAGGCTGCCGGAGGGGCTGGCGGCGTTGAACGGCGACCGGCCCGTCCTGTACGTGACGATGGGCGGGGGGTCGGATTTGGTCCGGGGGGTGGATCCGATGCCCCTGTGGGCGGCCGCCTTTGCCGGGACCGACTGGGAGGTGATCGTGTCCACCGGCGGCGGTCCGGTCCCCCGCCGCTGGCGGGGCAAGGAGCGGTTTCGGGTCTTCCCCTGGGTCCCAGGACCGGCGGTGATCGGGCGAGCGGACGCTGTCCTCTTCCACGGGGGCTACGGCACGATGATGGAAACGGTCCGGGCGGGAGTGCCCTCAGTCGTGGTCCCTTTCCACACGGAGCAGGAGGGCAACGGCCGCCGGCTCGAGCGGGCCGGAGCGGCGCGGGTGCTGGCCCCGCGAGACGAGGACCTGCGACCGCTGGAGGGCCGGTGGGGTGGGGGGATGTTTGTGGCCCTGGTGTGCCGCCATATCCCCTTCCGACCGCAGCAGGTGCGGGAGGCTGTCTCCGCCGTCTTGCGCGATGGCCGTTATCGGGCCGCCGTTGCGCGCCTCCGGTGCGAGCAGGCTGCCTGCGGCGGCGCGGCCATGGCGGTGGATCTGCTGGAGGATTTAGGTGCTTTTTAGCCTTTCTGTTTCCCTTGTCTCACCTCTCTCTTTGATAATTACAGGGAACGGACAGAGTCTACCATCCCTCCCTGCCGCGTCGGTGGGCGGGGCTGGTGGAAGGTGTCGTGCATAAGCGGGAGGAGGAACCTGATGACGAAGAAGCTCTTTCTGGCCTGCGCGCTCGCAGGGGCAGTGTTGCCGGGGCTGATGGTACTGGTCGCCAGCTCGGATAGTCCTGTGGTGGACCTGGACCTCGGGGAGGAGGACTTCCGCGTGGTAGGGATGGGGGCCCTGGACTATCTGGGGGAGGTCGCCAGCGGTGACATCAACGGTGACGGGCTAGACGACCTCGTTATCGGTGCATCAGGCTTCGACGCGACGAACCCCGACCGCGCGAACGCTGGGGCTACTTATGTCTTTTGGGGCACGAGCGACGGGCTGAGTGGGACGGTGGACCTGGATAGCACGGACGCCGATCTAGAGGTCTACGGCCCAGGCGCGGACTTCACGTTGGGACGGTACGTCGCCACGGGCGATCTCAACGATGACGGCGTGGACGACCTGCTGATGGGGGCCGACAGGGCCGATACCGACGGGCATACGAACAACGGCGCGGTATACGTTATCTTCGGCTCTTCTTCCGTCTCCGGGGCCCTTGATCTCTACACAGACACGGTCGACCTTGAGGTCTACGGGGCAGCGGATGAAGACCGCCTGGGCCGCTCCCTGGCCAGTTGCGATGTGAACGGAGACGGGACCGATGACCTGATTATTGGGGCCTATCTGGATGACACCCCCGGCGGCGCCGGAGCGGGGGCGGTCTACGTCGTCTTCGGCTCGACGAACCTCTCGGGGACGATCCAGTTGGACTCCGGCGGGAGCGACTTCACGATCCTGGGAGACGATGCCGACGATCGTTTGGGCCGCTCGGTGGCCTGCGGCGATGTAGACGGGGACGGGACGGCGGACATCATCGCTGGTGCCTACCAGGCAGATCAGACGTGGGGCAATGACGCTGGCGAAGTATATGTGATCTACGGGGATACGGGTCTTGCAGGAACGCTGGACCTGAATTCTCAAAGCCCCGACATCCTGCTCCGGGGTGTGGCGGCCGGGGATCAGGCTGGATTCTACGTCGCCAGCGGCGATCTCAACGGGGATGGCGACGACGATGTGCTGATCGGTGCCTATCGCGCCGATGTGGATTGGCCCGACAGCCAGACGGGCACCGCCTACGTGGTCTACGGGGGTTCCCTCGTCGCCACGATGAATCTCTCCGAGACCGCCGACATCACCATCTATGGGGCGGCCGAGGACGACCGGCTCTCCCGCTCCCTTGTCAGCGGTGACTTCAACGGTGATGGGTACGACGATCTCCTGATCGGCGCTTCCTGGGCCGATCGCAGCGAGACGATCACGAACACCGGCATCAGCTACGTAATCTACGGCGCGCCGGAGCTCACCTCCACCATCCACCTCAGCGACACCGACCTGATCGCCATCCAGGTGCTGGGGGATAACGAGGGTGACGAGGCCGGGCGGGCGACGGGGAGCGGCGACCTGGATGGGGACGGGGCTGACGACCTCATCATCGGTGCGGTGCTGGCCTATGGCACCGACAGCGGTGAGACCTACCTGATCTATGGGAGCAGAGCCACGACTCTCACCCTCAGCCCTGCCGTGACGACTGTTACTGCAGGGGAGGCGGTGACCTTCACCGCCACAGCGAGCAATAAGTTCGGCGACTGGGATATCACCCACGGGACGATGTTCACCATTACCCCGGCCGCGGATGGAACCTGGGTGGACAACGTCTACACCTCAGAGCGGGCTGGGACATGGATCGTCACCGGGACCTTCCAATCGTTGGTCGCCACGGCCACGCTGACGGTGAACCCCGGGCCGCTGGATCACATCGTGATCTGCACCGACGCGAACGGGGAGAACCCGGCGGGCGATCACACGATGACCACGGATGACACCTGGACGCTGTACGCGGCGGGGTACGATGCCGATGACAACTTCATCGCCAACCAGAGCG
>DQUX01000144.1 GCA_015662065.1 Anaerolineales bacterium
TCTAGGGTGTGATTGCGCACGCTCTCGACGATGTCCTGCTGGGTGACGTAGCCGGCGTTCATCAGCAGCAGCCCCAGTTCCCGGTCGTCCTTGATATCTGAGCGGGCGTGGATGGTGCGAGCCTGTTCTTCGGTGATCTTGCCCGCCTGTAGGAGGATGGTCGCCAGCCGGTCCGCCTGACCGTCCACACCGGCGTAGATCAACTTTCCCTCTTTGAAGCACATTCGGACTCGGGTCTGGCGTGTTTCAAGGGTGAGGGTGCCAGTTTTGCGTGCCAGGTTGATGAGATTGAGCAACTGGGTCGTACTAAAATCCCGCAGATTTCCTTTTAATGCCATACGCTGCCTGCCTCTACGGCTGGTTTGGAAGCCAGGGGTCGTGGTCGACCAAGCCGATTATACCCGCTCTTGTCCAGCAAGTCAACCGGATATGCGCGCCGGAACGGGATTCCGGCGCTACCACAGGACCGAAGCAATGACAGACCCGGCAGTGGCCTGCGCCCCAACGCTTTGGCGCGCTAATCCAGAAAATGCGGTCGCTCTACCAAAGGCATCGCCTACCCCCTGGATGAGTGGTCCTCTCCCGGCCCCGGTCCCTCAGGCCGGGGCGGTGGGGGGAGCCAGCGATGGTCGCTAGCGACGTAACCCCAGCAGTTCAAAGGCCGGCTCGGGCCGGTCGCGTCCTTTGATCTCCAGACCGCCCACCGGCCGGGCCTCCACGTGCCCCCGCACCATCTGGTAGGCCCATTGGGAGAGCAGGGTCTGACCGCCCCGGGCGTGCTCCTGGAGCCGCCGCCCCAGGTTGACCGCATCCCCCACGACGGTGAAGGACATCATCTGGGAGGTGCCGATGTTGCCCACCACCGCCTCGCCCACGCTGATACCGACCCCAAATCGGAGGCGGTGTTCGGGCGGCAGGTCCCTCTGGGTCCGAGCGACGGCGTAGTGCAGCCGCAGCGCCGCCCGCACCGCCCGAAGGGCGAAGTCCGGCTGGGGGAGGGGGGCGTTGAAGAAGGCCATCACCGCATCCCCCATAAACTTATCCAGCGTCCCCTCCTCCGCCAGCACCGCCTCGGCCGCCACCGCCAGATGCCGGTTCAGGACATCCACCAGGATCTCCGGATCGGTGTGGGCGGAGTAGGTGCTGAAGCCCCGGATGTCGGCGAAGAGAACCGCCACCAGTTGGCGGGTACCGCCCAGGGCGACCTTCTCCGGGCGGGCCAGGAGCCGCTCCACCACGGCGGGAGCGACGTACCGCTCGAAGAGCCCCCGGATGATCTGCTTCTCCCGCTCCTTGGTCTCCTCGACGGTCCGCAGGAGGCGGGCATTCTCCAGGGCGATGGCCGCGTAGTCGGCCAGCGCCAAGAGCAGCAGCCGGTCGTGCTGGGAGAGGGGCCGGGCGCTCACCCGGTTGCTGACCCCCAGCACCCCGATGACCCGGTCCCCCACCTTGAGGGGGACGCAGAGCATCGCCCCGCTGTACGTGGCATCCCCCTTGCGGATCGCCTCGACCGCCAGCTCTTCGGCGCTGCGGCGGGCCAGTTGGCGTGTGCGACCGGGTACCCGCTGGCGGTAGAGCTCCTTCCGCAGTTGGCCGCTCTCCTTATCCAACAGCATCAGCGTCGCCTCCTCCACGTCGACGACGTAGAACACGGCCTCCAGAATCCGCTGGAGCAACAGGTCCCGGGAGAGAAGCGAGGTGACCGATTTGCCGACCCGATACAGAGCGTCCAATTCCCGTACCCGTCGGCGCAACTGCTGGTTGGCGAGGGCCAAGTGGCGGGTGAGGGCCTCCTTCTCCCGCCGCAGGCGAACCTCGCTGAGGGCCCGGTCGATGGCGGAGAACATCTCGTCGGCGGCGAACGGCTTGATCAGGTAGTCCTTCACCCCCTTGCGGAAGACCTCCACGGCGATGGCCTCGGAGCCGTGGCCGGTCATCAGGATGACGGGGAGGTCGATCCCATGGGCACCGAGGGCATCCAGCACCTGCAGGCCGTTGAGGCGGGGCATCTCCATATCGAGCAGCATCAGGTCCGGCGGGGAGGCCAGCGCGATCTCCACCCCCTCGGCGCCGTTGGACGCTTCCATAATATCAAAGCCCCCACGGCTGGCCAGCGCCTGGACGATGAACTCCCGCAGGGGCCGACTGTCATCTACGATCAGAATCCGCACGACCGTCTTCATCCCGCCCTCCCGGCAGGCGAACACCGGGCGCTACGCGGTGCGCTGTGCGCCCGGTCGCGCCCCCGGCTCTCATCATACCTCAATTGATTTTAAATGCCAATTACGGTGAGGTTACAGTTGGAGAACGACGGGGTGGGCCGGGCTTGACGGGAAGAGCCACCCGTGGTAAAATCATACCAACCGGTCGGTATACAAGGAGGGGAGGATGAACCCGCAACGGCGAGGAGAGGAGACCCGCTCCCACATCCTGAGGGCGGCGGAGGAGTGTTTCGCCCGGTACGGCTACGACGCCACCGGCGTGGCGGAGATCTGCCGTCGCGCTGGCGTGACCAAGGGAGCCTTCTACCATCACTTCCCCAGCAAACAGGCGGTCTTCCTGGAGCTCCTGGACCGGTGGCTGGCGACGCTGGATGCCCAGTTTGCGGCCGTCCGCGCCGGAGCGAAGGACATCCCAGAGGCATTGCTGCGAATGGCGGGGATGGTCGGGCGGATCTTCGAGGAGGAGGGGGGACGGCTGCCGATGTTCCTGGAGTTCTGGAGCAAGGCCGCCCACGACCCGATGGTCTGGCAGGCCACCATCTCCCCCTACCGACGGTACCGGGCCTTCTTCACCGGGATGGTCGAGGCTGGCATCGCCGAGGGCACCCTTCACTCGGTCGATCCGGAGGTCGCCGCCGGCGCCATCGTCTCCCTGGCCGTCGGGTTGGTGATGCAGGGGCTGATGGACCCCCAGGGAGCCGACTGGGGGGAGGTCGCCCAGGAGGGGGTGCGGATCCTCCTGGAGGGGCTGAAGAGCAGAGAGAAGGAGTGAGTGAGATGAGAGTGTTGGTAACCGGGGCCTTCGGGAACGTGGGCACAAGTACGGTGGAGGCACTGGTCGAGCAGGGACACGTGGTCCGCTGCTTCGACATCAGGACCAAGGCGAACGAGAAGGCCGCCCGCAGGGCCGAGCGGAAGTACGGCGACCGGACAGAGGTGATGTGGGGTGACCTGCGCTGCCCGGCGGACCTGGCCGAGGCGGTGCGCGGCCAGGAGGTGGTGATCCACCTGGCCTTCATCATCCCCAAGCTCTCCCACACCGGGGTCGAATCGGAGGCCCGGCCCGACTGGGCGCGGGAGATCAACGTGGGGGGCACCTGCAACCTGATCGAGGCAATGAAGGCCCTCCCTAACCCTCCTCGCCTTATCTTCGCCTCATCGTATCACCTCTTCGGTCGGACGCAGGACCGGCCGCCGCCCCGGACGGTCGCCGACCCCGTCCAGCCTATCGAGCACTACTCCCACCACAAGGTCGAATGTGAGGAGATGATCAGAGCCTCCGGCCTGGAGTGGACCATCCTCCGGCTCTCGGCGACATTGCCGCTGGCGCTCAAGCTGGATCCGGCGATGTTCGACGTGCCGTTGGACAACCGGATGGAGTTCGCCCACACGCTAGATGTGGGGTTGGCCTTCGCCAACGCCGTGAGCAGCGAGGAGGTGTGGGGCAAGCTCCTGTTGATTGGAGGCGGCCCCCGCTGCCAGCTCTACTACCGGGACATCGTGGCCCGCATCCTGGAGGCGATGGGGATAGGGATGCTGCCCGAGGAAGCGTTCGGCTCGACGCCGTTCCCCACCGACTGGGTGGATACGAGCGAGAGCCAGCGGATCCTGCGCTATCAGCGGCGGGATTTCGACGACTACGTGCGGGAGATGGTGGCGCTGATGGGGTTCCGGCGGCATCTGGTGCGGCTGCTCCGCCCCCTGGCCCGTCGGTGGCTGCTGAACCGCTCTCCCTACTACCGGGAGCGAGGGATGCGGCCTACGGCAGGAAGCACCGGAAGACCTGATTGCCCAGGAGCCGCCCGCGCGGGGTGAGGCGGGCGGCTCGCCCGTCCCACTCCAGGAGCTCCAGATCCTGCAGGCGGGCCAGTTCCTCGCCGAAGACCTCCTCCAGCCCCTGGCCGAAGCGGGCGCGGAAGCGTCCGTCGCTCACCCCTTCCGCCAGCCGCAGCCCCATCATCATCATCTCCCCCATCTCCAGCCGAGGGGGGATCTCCTCCACCTCCTCGGCCGGGGAGCGGCCGGCCTCCAGGCGGGCGATGTAGTCGGCCGGATGACGGACGTTGGTCCATCGTCTCCCCTCCCGCCAGGAGGCCGCCCCGGCGCCGAAGCCCAGGTAGGGCTCGTTGCGCCAGTAGGTCAGGTTGTGGCGGCAGACAAAGGGGCTGATGTCCTCACTGAATGCTTCGGGTTTCAAGTTCCAGGCCCCAGGTTCCCACCACCTTTTGGCTCTTGGCTTTGGGCTTTGGGCTTCGAGCCTTGCCCAATTGGAGATCTCGTAGTGAAAATAGCCCGCATCGGCGAGTACCTCCTCCGCCAGTTCGACCATCTCCGCGGCCAGGTCCTCATCCGGTGGTCGCAATTCGCCTCTCGCAATTCGGGACTTCAGCGGCGTCCCTTCTTCAAGAGTCAGCGCATACAGGGAGAGGTGTTCCGGCCCCAGCCTGAGCGCTGCCTCCAGGGTCTCCTGCCAGCGGGCCAACGTCTGCCCCGGCAGGCCGTAGATGAAATCCAGGTTGAGGTTATCGAAACCCGCGGCCCGGGCGGCCTCCACCGCCTCCGCCGTCTCCGCCCAGGTATGGATGCGGCCCAGGAGGCGCAGTTCGTCTTCGTGGATGGATTGGGCCCCCAGGCTGAGCCGGTTCACCCCCAGCTCCCGCAGGCCGCGCAGGTAGGCGGGCGGCACGGTGCCGGGGTTGGCCTCCAGCGTCACCTCGGCGTCGGAGGGGATGTGCAACGTGAGGCGCAGAACGTGAAACAGCTCGGCCAGGAGGTCGAGGGGCAGGATGGAGGGGGTTCCGCCGCCGAAGTAGAGGGTGCGGGCGCGGGCGTGAGGGGCGGCCCGGAGCTCGGCGCGGAGGGCGTCCCCGTAGGCCGGGATGAGATGGTCGATCCCGGCGTAGGTGTTGAAGTCACAGTAGGCGCAGCGGGCGCGGCAGAAGGGCACGTGGACGTAGGCCGCAGCCTCCGCCGTCGTCATCTAGAGCACCCCTGGGGATCGGTGGTGGGGGAACGGCTATCCGGCGACCGCCTGGGTTGTCAGCGGTCGACGCTCCGGAGTCGCTTCAACAGCCCATCGAGCCGTAGGAGGTCCCCCGCCAGCAGCCGCGCCAGTTCCCGTCCGGCCTCGACCAGGAAGTCCTCCCGCTCCTGCGCCGGTCGGGCCACCGCTGCCACCTGGAGGCTGGCGGCCAACAGGTCGTCGGCGGGGACCTCGGGCCGGCTCAGCACCAGACGGAAGTAGTCGAACCGTTGGGTGAAGGCCATCACCTCCTCGGGAGAGCATTGATAGAGGGTGTCCATCGTCACCGGCGGCTGGGGGGGGATGGCGTGGAAGATGTGGTCGCTCTCCCGATAGCCCACCGTCAGCACACTTACCTCGATGGGCACCTGACGGTTCTCCCGCTGGTCCCGAACCACCTCCTCGGGAGGGTCGGCGATGATGAAGCGGCGGACGAACAGATCATCCTGCACAACGACGTCGTAGATCAGGCCGTAGATGGTGGTCTCGGGCGCGCGGCCCTCGGCCCGCACGAAGGAGCCGAAGGCGGGGATGTCCGGCTGCATCACCCGGCAGCCAACGACGAACCCTCGATTGGAGGCCCGCAGCACCCGTCCCACCGGAATTACCCCGTCTGCCATCACCATCTCCTCCCTTGCCGGGTCAGGCTCTTGTAGTAGGCCTTGGGCGAAAGGGCCGGGCGCAGCCCGGCCGCCAGCAGCGCCGTCTCCACCATCTCCTCCAGCCGCTCCCGCTCCGGCCCGCTGATGTAGGCCAGTTCGTCGGCGCGGGCCAGCACGTAGGGGAACCCCCCGGCGATGCGGCTCTGGGCCACCACGCCCCCGTGCGCCAGCGCCAGCAGGGGGGTCTCCCCAGGGTCGCCCGCCACCCAGGCCGGGACCTCCACCCGGGCGATCACGGGCTCCTCTCCCTCTCTCGCCACATTGATATAAAAGAATCGGATCTCTTGCCCCCCTGCCTGGTAGTAGGTCCGGTTGATCGCTCTGGGGGAGGTGAAGAGGGCCGACCGGGCCCCCGGCGGCAGGAAGGAGAAGATCGCCTGATCCGGTACCCGCTCCAGCGGGTTGGGCTCGGCCTCGGCCCGGGTCCTGTCCTCGCCGAACCGGGCCAGGTGGAGCAGTCGCCCCACCTCGGTGTAGCGGGGCCGGCTGGTGAAGGCGGCCACCGCCGCCCCCTTGCGCCGGATGCGGTCCAGTTGTCTCAGGTACCCTCTGACGTTCCTCTCCTTGACCTCGGCGGACAGGTTTTCCAGCACCCAGAGGAGCAGCGTCCCGTCGACCAGGGCCAGGGTCGGGTTGGGCAGGGGGGTCTGCCCTGGCGACTCCGCCTCGACCCGGTCGGCCAGATGTTCGATCTCGGCCCGGTCCCGTCGCACGTCCAGCAGGTTGCCCTGGACGAGGAGCTTCCCCTCGTAGAGGTCCTCCTCCCGGTAGCGCAGGTCGGGGAGGCTGCGGGCCTCGGGGGTCTGGCCGCTGCCGTGTCGGTAGACCAGGCTGCCGACGTTGATCAGGTAGTAGAGGGCCGCTCCGTGCCGGTCGGGCCCGATCTGGGTGCCGTCGGCCCCGATGACGGTGAACCGTTCCGGCAGGGGGGGGAGGGGGATGACGGCGTCCAGCGGCTCATCGGTGGGGATCGCCGCACCGACCTCCGGGGCGGCCTCCCGCAGCGTCGGCCCTCGATCGGCGAACTCCGCCAGCCACGCCCTCGCCCGCTCCACCCATTGGTTGAAGTCCTTCTGCTGGTGGGCCAGCGTCTGGCCCATCTCCTGCACCGCCCGGGTCAGCCGGTTCAGCTCCAGGGTCACCGCACTGCCTCCTCTCGGTGCTCATTATACTTGAGGGTGGGGGGAGGAGCAAGGGAGAGTACACCCCCCTTGCCATCCCCCCCCACCTGGCCGTACAATAGAGAGAGATGAGGCACAGGCGGGGGATAGGGCTGATCATACTGGCGATAGCCGCCAGCGCGGGAGGGCTGGCGGCCCGCGGGCTGTTGGCCGACCTGCCCTCCCCCGACACCCTCTACGAACGGCAGGCCGGGGTCTCCTCCCGCATCCTGGACCGGCACGGCCATCTTCTCTACGAGATCGCCGACCCCCACGCCGGCCACCACACCCCGGTCCCGCTGGAGCAGGTTCCCCCCCCCTGCCGACAGGCCACCATCGCCACGGAGGACGCCAACTTCTACGCCAACCCCGGCGTGGACGTGACCGGCATCCTCCGGGCTCTGTTGATCAACCTGCGGGGTGGGGAGGTGCTGGCCGGGGGCTCCACCATCACCCAGCAGTTGGCCCGCAACCTCCTGCTGGACCCCCAGGAACGGGCCCGGCGAAGCCTGGTCCGCAAGCTGCGCGAATCCATCCTGGCCTGGCGCATCGCCCGCACCTACACCAAGGACGAGGTGCTGGCCCTGTACCTGAACGAGGTGTACTACGGCAACCTGGCCTACGGCATCGAGGCGGCCGCCCGCACCTATTTCGGCAAGGGGGTAGCGGAGTTGGGCCTGGCCGAGTGTGCGTTGTTGGCCGGCCTGCCCCAGTCCCCGGCCCTCTACGATCCCCTGGCCGATCCCCAGGCAGCGCGGGAGCGACAGCGGGTGGTGCTCCGCCTGATGACCGAGCAGGGGTACATCACCGAGGAGCAGGCCCGCCTGGCCGCTCAGGAACGGCTCCGCTTCGCCGCTGTCCCCTTCCCCATCGAAGCACCCCACTTCGTTATGTTCGTCCGCGCTTGGCTGGAGCGGGAGTTCGGCCTGGCCGCCCTCTACACCGAGGGGCTGGTGGTCACCACAACCCTCGAGCTGGACCTGCAGCACACCGCCGAGCGGGTGGTGCGCCGTCACCTGACGCGGCTCTCCCGGGCCGTGGAGGGAAGTCCCCTGCACGACGTCAACAACGCCGCGCTGGTGGCCCTGGACCCCCACAGCGGGCAGGTCCTGGCGATGGTGGGCAGCCCGGATTACTTCGACCCTACCATCGACGGTGCGGTGAACGGGGCGCTGGCCCTCCGTCAGCCGGGGTCGGCCATCAAGCCGTTAACCTACGCCGCCGCCTTCGACCCCCGCCCGCGGGGTGCCGAGACCGCCCCCCTGCTGACCCCCGCCTCGGTGCTGCTGGACGTGCGCACCTCCTTCCCCACCCGCGAAGGGACCCCCTACGTCCCCCTCAACTACGACCATCGCTTCCACGGACCGGTCTCGGCGCGGGAGGCGCTGGCCTGCTCCTACAACGTCCCCGCCGTGCGGGTGCTCCAGGAGGTAGGGGTGGACCGGCTCGTCGCGCTGGCGGGCGACCTGGGCCTCTCCACCTTCGGCGCGGGGGAGCGGTTCGGGCTGGCGCTGACGCTGGGGGGCGGGGAGGTGCGCCTCCTGGAGCTGACCGGCGCCTACAGCGCCTTCGCCAACGGGGGCCGCCGGGTGGACCCCTACGGGGTGCTGGAGGTGCGCGACGGAGCGGGCCGCCTCCGCTACCGGGCCCGGTCCGACCCCGGCCCCCTCGTCCTGGATCCCCGCGTCGCCTTTCTGATCACCCACATCCTCTCGGACAACGAGGCCCGCACCCCCGCCTTCGGTCCCCACAGCCTCCTCTCCCTCTCCCGCCCGGCGGCGGCCAAGACCGGCACCTCGTCCGACTGGCGGGACAACTGGACGGTGGGATACACGCCGCAACTGGTGGTGGGGGTGTGGGCGGGCAACGCCGATGGGCGGCCGATGGTGCAGGTCTCCGGGGTAGAGGGGGCCGGCCCGATCTGGCACGACTTCATGGAAGCGGCGCTGCGGGGCCGGCGGCTGCTCCCCTTCCCGGAACCGCCGGGGCTGGAGCGGGTGCGGGTCTGCGTCCCCTCCGGCCTCCTGCCCACCCCCTACTGCCCGCGCACCCGCCTGGAACTGTTCATCGCCGGCACCGCGCCGACGCGCCCCGACGACTGGTACCGGCCCGTGCGGGTGGACGCGGTGACGGGCGCACCCGCGGGGCCGGAGACGGACCCGGCGCAGGTCGTCGAGCGGGTGTACGTCTTCCCCCCGGCGGAGGCGTGGGAGTGGGCCCGGGAGAACGGCTGGCCGTTGGGCCCGGTATCCGCCCTCCCGGGTTCAGAGGCCACCGGCGACCGGCATCCGGCAGCGGAGGGTGGATTGGTGATCGTATCCCCCGATCCCGGCACCGTCTACCGACTCTCCCCGACCGTCCCCGCTGCCTACCAGTCCATCCGCGTGGTCGCCCGACCGGCCGAGAAAATGACGGTGATGGAGGTGACGCTATATGCCGACGGAGAGCCGCTGGCGGTCCTAGACGCGCCCCCCTTCGAGGCCATCTGGCAACTGGTCCCCGGCGAGCACATCTTCCTGGCGCGGGGGGTGGATAGCGAAGGGCGCTCCCTGCGGAGCGCCCCCGTCTCCATCCACGTGCTCCCGTAAGGGCATACGGTCCGGATAGAACTACTCCATCGCGTGCAACACGAACGTGAAGACAGAACCGACGCCAGGCCGGCTCTCCACCCAGACGCGCCCCCCGTGCCTCTCGATGACCGACTTCACGATCGCCAGCCCTAGCCCCGTCCCCTCGACCTCCTCGGTCCCCTCCATCTGTGCCCGATAGAACCGCTCGAAGATGTAGGGCTGATCCGCCAGGGGGATGCCAACGCCGTTGTCGGCCACGCGGATGACGATGTGACCGTCGTCCTCCGCCGCCTCCACCGCGATCCAGCCCCCCTCCTGGGTATACTTGATGGCGTTGCTGAGCAGGTTTTCCATCACCTGCCGGAGCCGTCGGGGATTGCCCCGGATGAGCGGTAGGGGTGATCGCTCCCAACGAAGCTCCTGCTGCTTCTCCTCGGCCAGGGGGAGAAACTCCTCCACTACGGCGTCGATGATCCCCTCCAGGTGGAGGGGTTCCATCTCCAGATCGTAGCCCGCCTCGATGCGGCCCAGGTCCAGGAGGTCGCCGATCAGGTCGGTGATGTGGAGGATACTTACCCGCACCCGCTCCACGAAGGTGCGCTGCTGATCGTTCAGCGGCCCCACCCGCTCCAGAAGGTCCACGTACCCGCGGATAGTGGTCAGCGGCGTCCGCAGGTCGTGAGAGACGGTGAAGACAAACTCCGACTTGACCCGGTCCAGCTCCTTAAGGTGAGTGATGTCCTGCATCATCAGGGCATACCCCACCCCCTCCACCGGGGTCAGTTGAGCACTGTAAGTCCGACCGCTGGGCACCGTCACCTGGGCGTGGAGCGTCCGTTGGGCCTTCTTGATGACCCGGAAGAGCTCCTGCAGGGCAGATTCGGCGATGACCTCGGACGCCGGTTGGCCAACCGCGTCGGGGGGGAGCCCCAGCGCCGCGCCAGCGGCGGGGTTGCAGAGCAGGATGCGAAGCTGAGGGTCGAGGATGATGACCGCCTCTTCCGTCTCCCACAGCACGGCCTCCAGCTTCCGCCGCCCCGTCTCGGTCTCCTCATAGAGCCTGGCGTTCTCCACCGCCACCGCCGCGTAGTCGGCCAGGGCGGAGAGGAGCTGCACATCGTGGGTGGTGAAGGGCCGCTCCGTCTTCCGGTTGGTCACGCCCAGGATGCCGGTCACGCCGCGCTCCGGCATGCGGAGGGGGGCGTAGATCAGAGAGCGGACCAGGTAGCCGGTGGCCACCTTGACCTGACCAGTGGTCGCCAGCAGCGGTTCGCCGCTCTCCATCACCTGGCCGGCCAGGGAGTCCTGTACCCGAATGCGGAGCCCCTTGGCCTGTCTCTCCTCCAGGTCCTTGGCAGCCCGCAACACCAGGTCACCAGTCTCCGGTTCCGCCAGTAGCAGGATCCCCTCCTCCGCCCGGGTGAGGAAGACGGCCGCCTCCACCACTCGGGTAAGGACCGTCTCCAGGTTCAGCAATGAGGTGACCGACCGGCCGATGGAGTAGAGGGTGTTCAGCTCCTGGAGCTGCCGCTCCAGCCGCCGGTTGGCTTCCTCTAACCGCTCGACCAGCCGGTCCCGTTCCCGCCGGAGCCGGACCTCCTCCAGAGCCCGCTCGATCGCCCGGGCCATCTCCTCCGGCTCGAATGGCTTGATCACATAGTCCCGCACCCCCAGCCGGAAAGCCTGGACCGCCAGGCCCTCGGATCCGTGAGCGGTCATAAAAATGACCGGGACGGATAGCTCCTGCTCCTTGAGCGCCTGCAGGACCTGGACGCCCGTCATCCCCGGCATCTGCTCGTCGAGGATCAGCAGGTCGGGCTTCTCCCCCAGCACCAGCCGCAGCCCCTCCGCCCCATCACTGGCCTCCAGCACTCGGTAGCCCGCCGGTTCCAGGATCATGTCGCGGAGGACCTGTCGCACCTCAGCGCTGTCGTCTATGACCAGAATGCGCTCTCCGGCCAACGGTCACCCCTCCGAACGGTCGGAATATATGATTACTTTGACAATGTCACCTGATGCTCTGAGGGGGTCTGTGACCCCCGACTTGGGCTGAGA
>DQUX01000079.1 GCA_015662065.1 Anaerolineales bacterium
CAGGCGGCCGTGGAGGGAGACGACCTCCTCCGGCGTGCGGAGGAGGCGGGAGAGTTCCGACTCCGCAGCGCCGCTGTTGAGCAACGCCGTCTCGTTGGTATGACAGTTCACGCAGCCGCCGGAGAGGGGGGCGGCGTAGGCCAGGCGGGGTAGGGTGGGGGTCGCCTCTGGCTGGGGGGCGATCGCCTGGGCTGCTGGCTCCAACACCAGGGCGACGCCGATAGTGGACACAACCAGCGCGAGGCTGATCAATATCACTGTCCATCGAGGCCAATGGGGGGGGAGCATCTTCCGCCTCCTTTACAGAGCGGCCGGGATGCCGCTGACGATGATCAGATACCGCAGGAACAGCCCGGCCACGACGATGCCGATGCCGGAGCCCAGGCCGGAGGCGGGGGAGTGCCGCCCCAGTCCGGCGGCGTAGGCGTGGACGATGAAGGGGTAGATGAAACCGGGGACGACGATCAGCACCCAGAAGACGATACTGTGAGGGCCGACCACGATGTCGCGGGCGGATTGGGCCGCCGCCCCGCCGCTGAGGAAGGCGGTGATGAGCAGGAAGCCCAGGAGCAGCGTCTCGATCCCGATCATCGCCAGGTGGATGAGGGGCAGCCTGCGGATGCGGTGCGAGACCTCCGGCACGACAAGTGTGGCCGCCAGGTCAATCGTCAACCCGACGCCGGTAGAGAGTGCCGAGACCAGGAAGAGAAGCGGCAACATTGGGATAGGGATGAAGGGCAACACCTGGGTAGACCAGAGGGGGATGGATGGGCCGACGGCGCTGAGAAGGACACCGGTATAGACCGCCACCCCTGTGGCAAAGACGATGCCGACGGCGGCGACGACTCGCTTCATCCGCCGCACGGGCAGCGTCTGAAGGAAGGTCAGCCGCCGGGTCCACTTTCGCCCCTTCACCCACTCCCACGCTGCCGGATAGGCGTCCATCACCTCCAGGAAACCGTAGATGAAGGATAGGGGGAGAAAGAGGGAGAGGATCCAAATGCCCCAGGTCATCACCGAGGTGAAGTGGGTAAACATATATAGGATACGCCAGGGCTCCCACAACCCGGCGCCCAGGTCGAAGATGAGTAAGATGGTTCCCAGAGCAATGACCGGACCGGGTATCGTCGCGCCCACCAGCGTGACGGCGCAGAATTCGAACTCGTACCGTTTGTTGGTCAGCTCGAACATGGCTGCGACCAAGAAGGCACCGGCTCCCAGGCCGCCCAGGAACAGATAAATGGCTACCAGCCAACCCCATTCTGTGTGCATATCCCACCACCTCGCCGTGAAGGTTCGCTATCCCCCGGTGGCGGCCAGCGCCGCCGGATCTTTAATAATATAGGTCAAGACAGCCGGGCGGGTGCCGAACTCGGGACGGAGCGGCCTGGCCTGCCCGGAAGCGATCAACCGGCTCACCTCACTGTCGGGGTCGTCGGTGCGGCCGAAGACGCGCGCACCGGGGACGCAAGCCTGCACACAGGCCGGGATACCGCCTCCCAGTACCCAGTCCAGGCAGAGCCAGCACTTATCCGCCACGCCCCGCTCCTCGTCGAAGATGCGGGCCTGGTATGGGCAGGCGTACATACAGTATTTGCAACCCACGCACAGTTTCTCGTTGATCAGGACCACGCCGTCCTCGCGGATGTAGGTGGCGTTGGTGGGGCAGACCGTGGCGCAGGGGGGATCGGCGCAGTGCTGGCACTGGACCATCAGGAACCAGGTGAGGTGCTCGTCCCCTCTGACCAGGCCGTGGATGTAGCTCTGATCCTCAGGCAGGTCGTTGCGCAGGTGGCAGGCCTCGATGCAGGCTCCGCAGCCGGTGCATTTGGTGGTGTCGATGATCAGGGCGTATGGGGAGCGCGGGGCCTCCTCCACGGCCTGCAGCTCGGCTCCCGGCAAAAGCCGGGCCCCAACTGTGGCCGCTGCCCCGCCGGCCAGCGCCAGCCCCAGGAACTTGCGCCGGGAGAGTTTCTGTTCCTCCATAGCTCCTCCTTAACAGAGCCTATTACACCGTTCTGTTCGCTCTCACCATGAAACACGGAGGACACAGAGTCTCGCGCAGGATCTAAAGCCCCTCAGCGCTCCTTCGCGCTATCCGTGTCTCTGTGGTGTTCCACCTGCTACGGGTGCGTAGTTCGCCTCTCCGAAAGCTATTCAGTCCTGAATAATACAAGATTCATCGGTGGTGATTATTATACAATAGAATAATTCA